>JAESSY010000095.1 GCA_016763855.1 Pseudomonadales bacterium | reverse complement strand
TAACGGGACAGCAATGACCCGCAACATTAAATTCTGCGCGGCTGTTTTTAACAACAACCTGATCAGACTGTCCGACATAGATGCCGGCGTCTGAAGCGCCAATTGCAACGCTGCCATCTATTAGAACGTTTTTGCACTGTACGGGATAGAGTCCATAAGCACCGTTTCCTTCGTCCGGTCCATTAGTCCATTCAACACGAACCTTTTTAATCAACAAATTCTCACATTCATTGATTTTGATTCCATCACCTTTTGTATCTTCGACAGCAAAACCGATCAAACTAATATCGTTTGCCGTAATGATCAACCCCTCGGCACCCTGATTTTGATGCTTAAAAGACAGAATGGATTTATCCATGCCCGCGCCTTTTATGGTGACACCATCGACTTTTAAAGAAAGCCCTCTTGTAATTGAATGAATGCCTTCAGGTATTTCGATCACATCACCAGATTGAGCGAGTATGAGTTGTTCAATCAGCGCTTTTTCAAAGCTTTCCTCAACAATCATTTCTTTCTGTTCTCCGCAGCCAACAAGATTCAAGAGCAATGTCAGCGTTAGCACACAAACGGAAAATTTAATCATAGTATTCATAGATATCACCTTTGAAGTGGTTATTTTGCGGCAGACCTTTTTTCTAGAACAATCCTATCCTCGCGGTACTATGAGAAGCGACTGAGAAGCGACGACGATCTTTAATCGAGAAACAGATGTAATTAATTGGCCTCAAGCATAAATGTGACTGGCCCATCGTTTAGTAGACTGACTTTCATATCAGCACCAAATTTGCCCGTTGCGACATTCGGATGTGCTAGGCGCGCCTCTGCAACAAATTGATCATAGATCTTTTTTGCTATTTCAGGAGCTGCAGCTGAAGAAAATGAGGGTCTAAGACCTTTTTTAGTACTAGCTGCAATCGTGAACTGTGGAACAATCAACAACCCTCCATTGACATCAGTAAGGCTTAAGTTCATGTGTCCCTTTTCATCACCAAATATTCTGTAGGCAAACACCTTCTTGACCAATTTCTCAATCAAACTTTCATCATCTGTTTTTTGAACACCTAGCATCAATAAAATACCCTGATCAATTGCGCCAATGATTTGTCCGTCTACAACGACACTAGCGGAGGAAACTCTTTGAATTAAACCTAGCATGAAAATAAAACCTGATGAGCGCAATCAATCAGATTATCAAACATTAAAGTCTGACTCGAACCTCAAAGACATGTCACGTGTAGCTCGTATTAGTGCATCAATAATTGCAGGTTCAGTGGCCGAGTGCCCAGCTTCTCTAACAATAAACATCTGTGATATAGGCCAACCTTTATGCAGAGCAAAAGCAGTCGATAGAGGACAGAGCATATCGAAACGCCCGTGAACGATGATACCGGGTATATTAGCGATTGAGGCTATATTGCTCAGGATGTGATCGTCTGCAATAAAGCAGTTATTCGCAAAATAATGCAGCCCAATTCGCGTTCGAGACAATGCACGGTGCGGATCAGTTAGATGTTTGATCAGTCTGAGATTCGGATGGAGAGTACTGCAATCAGCTTCCCAACGTGACCATGCCTTTGCCGCTGCCATTCTAACCAATTCATTTGAACCAGACATTCTAGCTTGATAGGCCCCCATCAAATCATGTCGATCTTCTTCGGCTATCGGCGCAAGAAAGTCTTCCCAATGATCAGGATAAAATCGACTAACTCCATCTTGATACATCCAGGAAATTTCTTCACTCGTACCAAGGAATATGCTGCGTAGTACTAGCGACAATACGCGTTCAGGGTGTGCCTCAGCATAAACTAGGCTCAACATAGAACCAAACCCACCACCAAACAGCATCCACTTTTCGATTTTCAGAAAATCACGAATCGTTTCCATATCCCCAACAAGGGCGTCGGTATTATTTTCAAGCAATTCGCTGTGAGGGGAAGAACGACCAGCACCACGCTGATCAAAAAGAATAATTCGATACTTTTCAGGGTTAAAAAAACAGCGACTGTCGAATTCGCAACCTGAACCAGGCCCGCTGTGGACAAAGAGCACCGGGATGCCTTCTGGGGTGCCACTCTCATCAACGTAAAGTTGAAACTTTACCTTATCCCCCACCTCTACCGTGTGGCGAGCATAAGGTTTTATTTCAGGATAGAGTGGTAGCATTGATAGGCCTTCCCAATAAAACTTAATTCATGAGTTTATGCAACTTTTTCGCGACTTGCTCTCTTTCTTTCATTTTCAGTCAGAAACTTTTTGCGAATGCGAATGCTATTGGGGGTTATTTCAACTAACTCATCATCACTGATAAATTCAATCGCTTGTTCAAGCGTGTGTCTGACTGGCGGCACCAGAACAACTGCCTCATCAGTACCTGAGGCACGGACATTGGTCAACTGCTTACCTTTTAGCGGGTTAACAACAAGATCATTTCCTCTAGAGTGCAAACCCACGACTTGCCCTTCATAGATTTCCTGATTCGGATCAATAAACATTCTGCCACGGGCTTGTAGATTAAATAATCCAAATGCTAGGCTCTTTCCTGTTGCCATGCTCACAAGCACCCCGTTACTACGAATTCCGATATCCTGAGTCACGACATCACCATAGTGAGAATAGATGCTGGTCATGATGCCGGTACCGGAAGTCATCGTTAAGAATTCGGACCTAAACCCAATCAGGGCTCGACTAGGGCAGAGATATTCCAATCGAACACGTCCTTTGCCATCAGGTACTAGATTTTTAAGTGTACCTTTTCGATTACCAAGCTCTTCCATCACGCTGCCTTGATGCTGATCCTCAACATCCAACAGTACATCCTCAAAGGGCTCCTGCTTTTTGCCCTTTACCACTCTGATAATAACTTCGGGTCTAGACACACCGAGTTCAAATCCTTCGCGGCGCATATTTTCAATAAGGATTGCCAGATGAAGCTCGCCTCGACCGGACACTTTAAATTTATCAGGAGAGTCCGTTTCTTCAACTCTTAAAGCCACATTGTGTATGAGCTCTCTATCGAGGCGTTCACGTATATTTCGACTCGTGACAAACTTCCCATCCCTGCCAGCGAAAGGTGAAGTGTTCACCTGAAAAGTCATGGAGATTGTGGGTTCGTCCACAACCAAAGCCGGCAGTGCTTCAACGTGATTGGGATCGCAGAGCGTATCTGATATGTAGAGAGGACTAATGCCAGTAAGACAAACAATGTCACCTGCACCGGCTATATCTACCTCTTTTCTCTCCAAACCCTCATAACCCATGATCTGGAGTATTTTTCCTTTCCGGGTTTCGCCATCTTCTGTCGTGATGATAACTTGTTCACCTTTCTTGACCTTACCTTTTTGAATTCGACCAACCCCAATAACACCCACATAACTATTATAGTCGAGTGCTGATATTTGCATTTGGAAAGGTGCGTCCAGCTCAACATTCGGGCAGGGAACATGAACCAGAATCGCTTGCATCAAACAACTCATATCGTCTTCGATGGCATCCATAGATAAACCAGCTCGACCTTCGATTGCTGATCCATAAATCACGGGGAAATCTAATTGCTCGTCAGTCGCGCGAAGTTGATCAAATAGTTCAAACACTTCGTCAACGACCCAATCAGGTCGGGCGCCATCACGATCAATTTTATTAACCAGCAATATCGGACTTAATCCATTGGCAAAGGCTTTAGTCGTCACAAAGCGAGTTTGAGGCATGGGACCGTCAACAGCATCTACCACCAACAGTACAGAATCTACCATCGACAAAATGCGCTCTACTTCACCGCCAAAATCCGCGTGTCCGGGGGTATCAACAATATTGATACGGTGGCCTTCCCATTCCAGCGCTGTATTCTTGGCTAAAATGGTAATACCTCGCTCTTTTTCAATTTCATTTGAGTCCATCAAACGCTCAACGTTTTCTTCGCCGCGCTGCAAAGCACCTGCTTGTTGTAGGAGCTTATCGATCAAGGTGGTTTTACCGTGGTCGACGTGGGCGATAATAGCGATATTTCTAAGCTTGCTAACGAAATCAGCGGAAAAGTTGGTAGACATGAAGGCTCCTGTAGACGACGCGCGATTATACAGTTCCAAAGCAAGGTTTAAAGTGTATATGTGGCATAGATGACTAAAAGGCTGACTAAATGCAAAAATAGAGTATAATTCGCGGCCTTTTTCCCCTCTCAAAGACTTTCAATGACCAATAACCCTAAACGCGCCGTCTCTCTCATATCCGGTGGATTAGATTCCATGCTGGCGACAAAGATTATTATGGATCAAGGAATCCATGTGGAGGGAATCAACTTCTACACTGGTTTCTGCGTAGAAGGACACACTCACGCGATTCGAAAGAAGGATAAAAAAAAGGAAAAACGCAACAACGCACTCTGGGTCGCAGAACAACTCGGAATCAAGTTACATATCATCGACGTAATTGATGAATACAAAGATGTTCTTCTGAACCCAAAACATGGTTACGGGCAAAATCTAAATCCCTGTCTCGATTGCAAAATCTTTATGGTCAATAAGGCTCAGGCCTGGGCCTGGATGGAAGAGAATCAATTTGATTTCATCATTACCGGCGAGGTCATTGGCCAACGGCCTAAATCCCAACGTAAAGAAACAATGCCGATTATCGCAAGAGAATCTGGGGCAGAGGATCGCCTCCTACGCCCACTCTGCGCTAAGAATCTACCCGAAACCTTGCCCGAAAGAGAAGGATGGGTAGACAGAGAAAAGCTCATGGCCTTCCATGGTAGAAATCGCAAACCCCAAATGGCATTAGCAGCAAAACTCGGTTTTACAGAATATTCACAGCCCGCCGGTGGTTGCTGCTTTCTGACAGACAAATCTTATTCCGATAAACTAGGCGACCTATGGCGCTCACGAGGGAGTCGTGAATACGATCTCGACGATATCATGCTCCTAAAAGTTGGCAGACATCTTCGACCCGCGCCAAATTTCAAGGTGATCGTGAGTCGCGAAGAAGGTGAGAGCAATTACCTAAAAGGCTACAAGAGTGACTTTATTACTTTAGAAACCTGCTCCCACAATGGTCCTCTCACACTCGTTGACGGAGATCCAAGTGAGACCGATATCCACAATGCAGCAAGAATAATGGCTAGATATGGCCAAGGCAGAGATGCCGAACAGGTTGATGTGAGCATGCGGCGTCCCAATGGAGAGGTGTCGAGCTTTAGCGTCAAACCCATGAGTGCAGATGATATTTTACCGGCTTGGCACGTTTGATTATGGCGCATTTTGAACTCAATACTCGCCGATTGCTGTGCCCAACGCCTGTGATTCGTACTCAAGATAAGATCAAAAACCTAGTGAAGGGTGATACCTTAACCGTGGTTTCAACTGATCCCGGCGCACTCAGCGACATACCTACATGGTGCCGAATTAACGCGCATGAAATCGTCAGTTCAGAAACGATTGACGATGAAGTCTTCATTACCATTGTCGTGAACTAGCATCTACTAAACGCACCTTTTTAGAGCTTTAAGCTTATAGTCGCACCATAGTAGCGCGCTCCACCTAAACTAATTAATTCAGAGCCGTTTAAACATGGGGGTTTAAGTTTATTTAGCAATGGCATATTCTTTGCTCTCTCAAATCTGAATAAAAAGAATCTACAAACGAATTCCTATTACTAGCTGCCAGTTCTCGACTCAATTGGAACTAACCGCTAAAACCAATACCATTAGCCGGAGAAAGACCCATGTCTGAGAAGACTCTACAACTGATAAAGGATCATGACGCCAAGTGGGTGGATCTCAGATTCACTGATTCACGCGGAAAAGAACAACATGTTACCAATAACGCCAAGAAGATAGATGCAGACTTCTTCGAGAATGGCGCGATGTTTGACGGCTCATCCATCTCTGGCTGGAAAGCAATTAACGAATCAGACATGATCTTGATGCCTGATGATGCTACCGCTGTAATTGATCCCTTTACTGAAGAAACTACCGTTAACCTACGCTGTGACATTGTCGAGCCTAGCACCCTACAGGGATATGAAAGAGACCCACGGTCTATTGCTCAAAGGGCAGAAGCCTACCTAAACTCCACTGGGATTGGAGACACTATTTATTGCGGACCCGAACCTGAATTCTTTGTATTTGATGATGTGAAATACAAGAGTGACATGAGTGGCTCCATGTACAAAATTGAAAGTGAAGAAGCTGCTTGGATGAGCGACCATCCTTTCGAAGGTGGCAATATGGGCCATAGACCCGGCGTTAAAGGCGGTTACTTTCCCGTGCCACCAGTAGATTCTTTGCTCGACATCAGAAACTCTATGTGCGCCGCGATGGAAGCAATGGGACTCGATGTCGAATTACACCACCATGAAGTAGGAACCGCAGGACAATGTGAAATTGGCGTGTCGTTTTCTACCCTCACACAAAAAGCTGATGAGGTGCAAATATACAAATACTGCGTACTCAATGTAGCCCATGCCTACGGTAGAACAGCGACCTTCATGCCAAAACCCTTAGTCGGCGACAACGGTAACGGTATGCACCTGCACCAATCCATCTGGAAAGATGGCGTTAACCTTTTTGCTGGTGATGGATACGGTAATCTATCTCAGGAAGCACTATGGTATATCGGCGGGATCATCAAGCATGCCAGAGCCTTGAACGCCTTCGCTAACGCTTCAACAAATTCTTATAAGCGTTTAGTCCCAGGTTTTGAAGCGCCTATTATGCTGGTATTTTCTGCACGGAATCGCTCAGCATCAATTCGAATTCCCTATGTTCAAGGCGGTAGTCCAAAAGGCGTGCGAGTCGAAGTTCGATTCGGCGACCCCACTGCCAACCCCTATTTAATGTTTGCTTCAATGCTCATGGCAGGACTCGATGGCATTAAGAATAAAATTGAACCCGTGGGCCCACTAGACAAAGATTTATACGACCTGCCTGCTGAAGAGCTAAAAGACATTCCGACAGTTTGCTCTTCTCTTGAAATGGCACTGAACGCGCTGGATGAAGACCGAGCATTCTTAACTGAAGGTGGGGTTTTTACAGACTCCATGATTGATGCTTATATCGAACTTAAAATGGAAGAAGTGACACTGCTAAACGCCACGACCCATCCCATTGAATTCGAGATGTATTACAGCGTCTAAATCTCAACTTTCAACCTCAAAACGCATCAAAAAGCCCCTTTGGGGCTTTTTTTCCCCTTTTATTTAGGCTTCATGTCACAATATCAACCACGGATTAACCGCGACCCCTAAAAAGCCTATGAAGCTAATCTATTTTTCTATTCTGCTGATACTTTGGATACCGGCAAATGCCACGGAAAGTAAGATCTATCGTACCCAAGATGCGGATGGCAACATCATTTTTTCTGACCATGCGATCGACGGTGCGGAAGAAATCAAGGTCAGTGAACCCATCACTTACAAACCTGAAAAAATCACACAAAAGCTGTCACCACTAAAAACCCAAGATACAAAACCCTTTCGCTACAACAAGGTAGCCATTATCAGTCCTGGAACGGATGAAGCCATACGAAGCAATAATGGCTTTTTACGCGTTGAATTCACTATCTCTCCTCCTCTGCGGGCAAATCATAGCGTCGAATTATTGATCAATGGACGCGTTATCCAAACCACCAAAACTGCAAACAACTTTGAGATAGAAAATATCGATCGTGGTACCCATAGCATTCAAATCAACATCATCGATGATGCCAACGGTGAAACGATCACAAGTAGTGAAGCCAGAAATACCACGATCTTACGCTATACAATATTACTCAACCCCCGTAACAAGCACGCAGGCTAAGCATCTAAATCCAACACCTTCTATCGTAGGCAGCACGCGTCTCAGCCCTTTTCATTCAATTGTGCACCAATATGGTGCATTGGCGCTTTAAGTCATTTACACTACTTTACACTACGAACCCATTATTGGTGCGATAGCAGCGAAACAAAGAGATGGTTTGCTTCTTGCAAAGCTAAGTACCAAATTGATCCATATAACCCTTTTTATTTGACAATAACGCATGTCAGAAGAACTCTTAAACAACCTCAGTATCGCCGTCGTTTGCCTGGATCAGGAACTAAACTTGTCCCTGATTAATCCCTCTGCGGAATCATTGCTTGAAGTTTCAGGCAAGCGCGCTATCGATCACTCTATCAATGACATTTTTCTAAATAGCGATGAATTGTGTGCATCACTTAAAGGAACCCTTTCCACAGGCCAACCCTATACACGGCGCAAAGTAAAATTAAACCTAACGACAGGGAACACCATTACCTGTGACTACGCGATTACATTGATTGAAGAATCTCGACTGATTCTAGAAATTTATCCTCTGGATCGCTACCTTCGAATAGACAGAGAAGAATCCATCACCGCACAAAATGAAGTGACGCGCCAGCTTGTCCGCGGCCTCGCCCATGAAATTAAGAACCCCCTTGGGGGAATCAGAGGTTCAGCACAACTATTAGCAAAAGAACTCAATAGCAAAGAACTGCAGCCCTACACAGATATCATCATTGATGAAACTGATCGTCTTTGCTCTTTAGTCGATAGACTTCTCGGCCCAATTTCTCTACCAAAACCAAGTTCAGTGAACATCCATGAAATACTTGAACGGGTTAGAAACCTGATTGAGCTTGAGGCAAACCCTCCCATACAAGTCGTTAGAGATTACGATCCTAGCATCCCAGAACTGATAATTGATCCGGAACTGATGGTTCAGGTTTTTCTCAACATCGCCAGAAATGCAATGCAGAGCCTTGCACAAGTTGAAAACCCCATGCTCCGTTTCACCTCCCGCATAGAAAGACAATTTACCATTGGTAGCCAGCAACATCGCCTAGTCATCCGAGTGGACATCATCGACAACGGACCAGGGATACCTGAGACGCTGAAAGATCATCTTTTTTACCCCATGATAAGTGGGCGATCAGATGGTACAGGATTAGGCCTTTCTGTAGCTCAGGCAATCATCCATCAACACAAAGGTTTAATTGAAGTTGAAAGCAGCCCGACTGAAACCAAATTTTCAATTATCACCCCTTTAGAGAGCACCTTATGAATTCAAATGTATGGGTAGTCGATGACGAAAGATCCATTCGATGGGTCTTAGAAAAAGCACTCTCACAAGTGGGTATCAATGTCACCTGCTTCGATAATGGCCAGTCCCTTATTAACAAACTCCTTGAAGATACACCGGACGCAATCGTGTCCGATATCCGCATGCCAGGCATTGATGGTCTAGATTTACTGGAACGAATAAAACAAAGCCACCCTGGGCTACCTGTCGTCATTATGACAGCTCACTCTGACCTAACTAGCGCCGTGGCATCAATACAAGGGGGTGCTTTTGAATATATGCCAAAACCATTCGAAATCGATGAGGCGGTATCAATTGTACAAAGAGCGATAGAGCACAAGCTCGAAAACCAGCGCGATTCAATCCCTATTGCCAGCCAACCAGAGACTGAGATAATTGGTAAAGCCCCTGCCATGCAGGAAGTCTTTAGAGCGATAGGCAGATTATCAAAATCTAACGTTTCCGTTCTCATTAATGGAAAATCCGGAACAGGAAAAGAACTGGTTGCCAAGGCACTTCATAAGCATAGCCCGAGGGCAGACCAGACATTTATTGCATTAAATATGGCTGCTATTCCCCACGATCTAGTTGAATCAGAATTATTCGGCCATGAAAAAGGATCTTTCACAGGTGCCAACCAACTGAGAAAGGGGCGATTTGAACAAGCAGACAAGGGCACGTTATTCCTTGATGAAATTGGTGACATGCCCCCTGAAACACAAACTCGACTGCTCAGAGTTTTATCTGACGGCGAATATTATCGCGTTGGTGCCGCAACACCACTTAAGGCCGACGTCAGAATAATCGCTGCGACCCATCAAAACCTCGAAAGCCTTGTTGCGGAGGGAAAATTTCGCGAAGACCTTTTTCACCGTCTGAATGTGATTCGAATACATCTCCCATCACTGCGAGAAAGACGAGAGGACATACCGGTTCTTACAGACTATTTTCTTGCCCAGGCTGCAAAAGAGCTTAATGAAAGTGAAAAACGACTGACAAAGAAGGCCTTGGCCTTTATAACCGAACTTCCTTGGCCGGGTAACGTTAGGCAACTGGAAAATTTTTGCCGGTGGGTTATTGTCATGGCCCCCGGAAAAGAGGTCACTGTCGATGATTTACCACCCGAGATTCTTGCGGAGAAAAACCTGAGTAGCGGCAGTGATAGATGGGAAGATGCCCTACGGCACTGGGCTGAAAGAGAGCTTTCATTGATGACTACTGACAATCCTGGCTTACTCAATACCGCAACACCCCTATTTGAGAAAATACTCATTGATGCCGCATTAAACCAAACCGGTGGCCGCAAAAATGATGCTGCTGTTCTATTGGGATGGGGTAGAAACACACTTACCCGAAAAATTCACGACCTTAAGAGGATGGAACAAAAGTAAGAGTTCAGTCAGAAAATGTATCCGGAATCTATCGTTCTAAGTTTAAGCGCCTTAACGACAGATTTGTTTATTAAACTGTAGAAACGTTCCGAATAGGTTGATCTCAGATACTCACAATCCCGTATAATAGGTACATCTTCCTCTAGACAGCAATTGAGACTAATGCAAACAAAAGATTTTAGACCACTGCCCAGACTAATTTTATTTATCCTGTGTTGCGCCCTCAGTCACCCTTTGCTATCCGCCGAGCAATTAGATGGCCGATCTACCGCAGACATACGAATCTCCCTCACTATTCTCCAAACCATAAAGATAGAAACAACAACTGATGTGCGACTCGATATTCAAGACAGAACAATTGACGCTAATTTTGCTGAATCCTTTTGTGTGCGAGGCAATGCAGAATCAAAATATCGCGTAGTCGCTCACGGTAGTATTGATAATGAAAATCGATTCACCCTCAACAATTCTGAAGGTGAGAGACTTGCCTACACACTATTTTTTAGAGGAAAAGGAAACCCTGCTAAATTTGAAACTCTCCAACCTGGAACACCCTCTCCTGTTTATGACAGCACAGATCAAAAATCAGACTGTACAGATGGCGCCGCCTTCAGCATCAATTTTGAAGCTAAGGATCTTGAAGCCGCAACTTCAGGTTTATTTAGTGGAGCACTTACCTTATTGGTTTCTCCAATTTGAGTCAGCGAAAACGCCTACAGTAACTCTATTTACTAATAGTAATAAGAGTTATTCAAAGGGCTCTTAAAACTATGTGATAGAATGAAAACCCTCTAACACTTGACTCTAAATACGAAACGACGAGAGATGAGAATGATTGCCTACAAAACACTGGTTCAAAACTGCGCTCTATCCTTAGTGATATTGTTAACATGCAATCTTGCCAATGCAGACATGTTTGTTGATCGTTCAGTTGTCATCTTTGACGCTGAATCCAAGCCACGGGAAGATGTCAAAATTAGTAACTCAGGAGATGAGAACATCTATGTTCAAGTCGAAGTTTTAGAGGTCTCGAATCCTGGGACGAAAGAAGAAGAAAGAATTAGGGTAACGGATCCCAAAAAATTAAAATTAATCGCCACGCCGAATAAGCTCGTCATTCCTCCCGGCGGTCAAAAATTGGTTCGCATTGTTAATCTCGCAGGTCAAGATAGCAAAGAACATGTTTATCGCATAAACGTCACGCCTATACTCGCGCCACTTGAAGACGACACTAGCCAACTTAGAATAGTCGTCGCGTATCAAATTCTAACCATCGTTCAGGCAAAAAAACCCAGTACAAGCTTAAATGTTGAGCGCAAGGGTAAGACGATTACCTTTCATAATCAGGGAAACACAAATCTATTGCTAGCAGATGGTCGTCAGTGTGACCAAGACAATCAATGCCAGGATCTCACCAGTAAACGGCTCTATGCCGGGAACACCTGGGTACTTTCTCTGCCCTTGAATGCACCAGTGACTTATTCCATCAGAAGCTTCGACGGGATAAAGAAAGAGGTCTATCAGTAGACAAAGCACCATGGGTTTTGGCCGCCACCAATTCTGCATTACCATTTTAATGAGTCTCGCCACACTAATGGCAAGTGCAGAAAACTTATCGCAAAAACCAATCAGAAGTAGCGGCATTCCCCCGGGTTTTGAAAACCTTCTCGAACCACAAACCACCGAAATTGATGTTTACTACGGAGGAGCTTATCTACTTTCAACTTTCGCCACTTTCACACCGGGAAGTATTCTCTTTCTCGACCCTCTTAGTGTGATAGAAAAAGTCCCTGATCTTCTCGACAAAAAATTAGTGCAAAAGTCACTGGAAAAGGAGATGGCAACAAATAGTGCATTAGTTTGCTTGAAGCCCAATCAATCGGCATGTGGAAAAATTTCTGCCGCGATTGTAGAAGTGATTTTTGATGAAAATCAATTTCGCGCTGATATATTTATTTCACCCACCCTACTCGCCGTTCGTTCAGCAACGGAGAACAAATTTTTACCCCCATCTAATAGCGGCTTATCGCTTTTAAATGTTATTGGCGCAACGCTGAATGGGCAAAAAGGGGGGAGTAGCAACTACAATATATCTAATTCAACCACATTGGCGTTAAGAGAATCACGTTTACTCGCAATCAGTAATTACACAAAAAATGAAGACTTCACTTTTGATACATTAGCGCTACAGAGGGAATTTAGAGGTCGCCAGTATCAAGCAGGATATTTTAGATCAAGTCCAAGCGGCATGATCTTTATTAGGGAAGCAGACTTCTTGGGTATCAGTCTCGCAAGCTCTCTGGATACCCGGAAAGATTTGGATCAAAGTTCTGGCAATGAGCTACAGCTATTTTTGGACAGCAGATCACGGGTAGAATTATTGAAAGATGGCCGATTAATCAGCAGTCATATTTATGAAACAGGCAACCAGATTATCGATACATCGAAGCTGCCTGGTGGCGCCTATGATATCGTCTTACGTATCCGAGATAACTTCGGTAGTGAGAAAGAAGAAACTCGCTTCTATTCCAAAACCAACCTTCTCCCTCCAAAAGATCAATCTCTGTTCTTTTTTGACATAGGAGAACGGGTTGATAAGAATAAAGGAGATACCCTGCCCAAGGCAAATGGTGTCGATTTACTGAGGGCTGGTATCAGCAAACGTATCTCCTCCAATTTTGGTGGCGATCTAGGTTTTGTTTATTCAGACAATATCGCACTGTTAGAGGCGGGAATCTTCAAGTTAGGTCGCAACTATGATCTCAGGTTTAATCTGGCACTAGGGAGTGAAGACGCTCGTGGCGCTAGCCTGAACGGTAATTTTAGGCTGGGGCGAATTTCAATATCAGGTAATTTGAGAAAAACATGGTCGGAGGACAGTCGCTCAATAATCGGCGCTCCTTCTATGCAAGGGACTTTGAATGTTTCCATGCCCTTTCGCAAAAGCTCGCTCAGTATCACCGCAAGGTACAATAAGAGAGGAGCCGATACTGACAAAAATCTAGGTCTCCGATATGACCTGCCAAATTATTCATTTGGCAACAAGACCCTTTTTACTGATTTACAAGTCAGCCAGAATAATGATGAGTTTCTGGTTCTCCTAGGCGCGCGAATCTCACTAAGAAAAAATAGATGGCAAAATGATATTAGAACCAGGCTCTATTATGACGAGCAAGAAAATCTCGATTCCAAGTCAGGTCTAATTAGCCATTTCTCAAGCCTTTGGCAGGATGGAGATCGCTTCCTATCTGACATTGATGTATCACTCAGGGCAATAGATGAACGCAGTGACCGATTTGCAGAAGCAGAGTTTAATATTGAATCAAACCTAGGCAGGGGGAATTTTGACCTCACTTATTCCGCCGAAAACAGTACAACAAGTTACGGAGCGAATTTTTACACCAGCATACTCGCCAACAAAAATACCTTTTCTGTCGGCGGTAGATCACAAGCTAGATCCGCAATTGTTTTGGATATCAAAGGCGACATTGACAATGCATTCTTTGACGTAGAGGTTAATCGAATCATCCGGGAAAATGCTCAAATCGGCAAAAAAACCATAATTTCTCTCCCGCCCTATCAAACCTACGAAGTTCGTTTACTTCCACGCGGAGAATCTCTAGTCGATTTCGGTAACAAAACTAAAATCGCGACGCTCTATCCTGGCAACATCGTAACCTTTAAATGGGAAGCTACCCGTGTATTAGTCGCATTTGGTCAGATTACAAACAAGGCAGGAAAAGCGATTCCAAATGCCTTAATAAACGGTGTCATTGGACTCGCAACGACCGATGAATTTGGGTTATTTCAGGCTGAGATTGAATCCAACGCTCAATCTTTTCTCGTCAAAACAAGATCTTCGGAGTGCAGGGTGAAACTTCCTGAGTTTAGTACAGATTCACTCATCGTCACGCTCGGAACATTGGCCTGTGAATAAACCCTACTCCGGGGCAACTAAAAGTGTAATCGTATCCGAATACGTATCAGATGATGAACCCACCAAATCTACCTCTGCAAGATCAACAATGAGGCGAGCGTTCGAAACACCCCCACAATCAGCTTGCCCATTACTGCCATTACCAGAGAGGGGCAACAAACCCACGGCAACGCCTGCACCGAGAGCAGAATCAGCAAAGCGAATACTGTAATTTATAAAGGAAGTTAAGGTCCCATTGGCCAATCTAAAATTCCCTGCCCCATCTTGTTGGCTTGATGAGATCAGAACATTATAAGCAGCGGCGGCATTATTACTGTAGATGCAAAAGGTCTCACTACCGGTTAAATCTCCAACCCCAGACCAACTTCCCAGAGGGATATTATTCAGACCGCTGATGCGTACACTTTCTGCAACATCAATTGTAAACGAAATTTGTCTGGATCTGACCTTTGTTCCAGAACTACCACCCCTGACGCGAAATTGAAAATTACCTGTATATGTTCCTGCTCTGGCTTTACTTAGCTCAGCGCTATTAATCACCAAACGCAGTTCCGAATTTTTACCGTTTTTACATTTGTTAAATTGCCCATCGTGGCCATGAGCATCATAAACGTTATCGCTTAGGCCCTCGAACGCCGTCCCCTCCTTTATATCACGATGCTCAAAGCTCACCTGTAATCGTGAACTACCTGTATTGGTATCATCGTCATCCAAATATAAATAATACCCCGCTGGGGCCGCCCGATCTTTCACGCGAAATTGATAAGGCATATGAACTGCTGGCGGGGTTTTTATAGGAGGAGGATCGTTAAATTTATTGTTGTAGTTTGAAGAGGCTACACAATGAAGATTTGTCCATGTTTGATCGCCATCCCCCGATGCCCATAGACCAAGATTGACATCACTAAACTTATCAAGTTTCACAAAGTCTTTTAGTTTTGCTTCTGCAGGGGAAGCGTTCAATAGTGTTAAAATAGACGTCAATATAAGAACGATTGGCCTAAACATGTTTATTCCGGCGCAACAAGCAATGTATATCTATCCACATATTGGCTGAACTTACCATTCTCTTTATGGTTCTTTTCATAGTCGTCCCTTACCACCATCACCTGGACATTGTCACTTTTAAGGCAGGCATTCACAAGTGAACGTGGACCGATCTCGCCAAAAAACGACACCGTATATTTTTCCAAATCAGAATAAGCGTCCATAACCGAAAAATTAAATCGTTCTGCCAGTTCATCCGCTTTTACACAGAATGAAACTTGAGCGTGAGATTGATTTCCAAAACTAACCAACCTGGCATTAGGTAATCTCACTTGGGAGGCTATTTTAATCTGAAAGCTATGATTAGTTTGAACACTGGATTGAAGGGGGGTAATAAGGCTGGTCAAGTTTCTGCCGATAAGGACATCCAAACCAAATACACTTGAAGAGAAAAAAGGGGAAGAGATCAATAGAATCACAAGATTAATGTTTAGCATCCTAGCCATATCACTCTCCCCAGTGGGTCTCATTTAAATAGGTTCTACTAAAATAACAACTGTTGCAGTGTAATCATTCGCTGTACCGGCACTCTGTAAGTCTGCAGCAGCGAAGTTAACCGCTATTGATGCATTGTCATTACCACCACAATCTATAGCAGCGTTACCGGCATAAGTTGCGCTAGTTGCACCGTGCGCAATCGCAGAGCCGTTAGAGGCATCAATATCATTATCTACTTTAGCCGTAAATCCAATTGTGTCGCCGCTAGTAACCGAAGCAACTTCAAATGCCACTTTACCATCAGCGCTCAGTGTCATTGTGTAACCATCTCCGCCATTTCTATAAACACAAAATGATGTTCCACCTGTAAGATCTGTAGATCCGTCGAATGTACCCAGACTGATATCTGAAACACCAGTAATTCGAACCTTGTCAACAATTGTCAATGTCACATCACTATTACCAGTAGACGTACTACCAATTGTGCCCTGGACTGCAGCCATAGCTTGTCCAGCGAAAAGAGCCGTAGTTAATGCGATACCTGTAGCGATTTTATTTAGCTTGTTCATGTGGTCATCCTTGTTTGTCATTATTTAATTAGTTAATAATCACTTATTCAAGGTACGTGCCAACTTTTGTATTTATGGCGTGAGTTGAAATAGAAATTCTATTTTATAGTTACATATCAATGGCTTACAGATATCAAAAATAGCCGGAACGCTTACCGACCAGGCAAACAAAACACATTTTTTAAGGTATTTTCAACTTACCAAATGTGTCACGAGGTGAAACACAGCGTCAATTATTGAACATTTTTGTGTCACTTTTACAAATCCTTACACAAGTAAGCATTTTATTGACGAATACGAACCTGGACGGTTCGTTGAGCGAGATAGCTGCCAGCCTGGCACTGGGCGTTAGAAGTCAAAGTATAGTAATTGTCACCAGACACCGTCAGTGTGGTACAAGAGACTACAGCCTGACAAAATCTGAGCGGTGAATCAGTAAAAGTGAAGGTCCTTGCCGCACAGCTACCCCCGCCAATGGGGGGTAATACGCGATTAACACCTAATTGGGCACCACTTTCAGCGGCCAAGAAAGCTTTAAGAGACAATATTTCGTAACTTTGGATTTCAGAATCCGTCACTAACATTTGGGACATCGCGGTAGAAAGTATTGCCACCACAACAATCACAAAGATTGCGCCAATTAACCCTAACCCACACTGTTTATTCATTTGGCCAATATGTCTACTGCACATTACGTAATTGGACCTCATGGGCGATGCGTACTGTTTCTCCGTCTTCAGTGAAGATCAGATCCATTGCGACAATGGCATTTCGTTGCAAACTCTGTGCTATAACCGCAAAGGGTGTTACTGAGAAACTTAAATTCTGGGCTAATAAGGCCCGCTCGGGCAATGAGCCCGGCAAGCTACCCACTCCTGGCTGGGGAGTGCTAAAACCATAGTTTTCGTATCGAAAGAGATTCTCACCATCCAAGCAAAAGCTCACGGGGTCCCCAACAAGGAAAAAACGGGATGTCGGTGAGTGATTTGGAAATCGATGGCTTGCAGACATCGTCACCTGAATTTCATTATTTACGTCTGGGCCAGTGAGTGTTGCACTGCCAGAGAGGGTATTGCTCCCAAGGTTGTACACGCTAGTACCCACTGGATAGACCGCGACTCTACCGCTGGAAGACTCTTGGCCTGCATTAAAGGGAATCGCCTGGAAAGTTACCGCGCTCACCTCAACAGGCAAATCAATATAACTACCGGCTGCATTGATAGGGATATACTCCAGACAGCTACCAGATACCCTAGCACTATTCGGTAAAGCACTGCGTAATTCTCTGGAAATTCTGTCAGTAGCAACCCGAGCAGAGTGACCGAGCGTCTGACGACCAGACATTTTTTCATAGGCTTGCACCGTAAACGAGATAATTTCAACCCCTGCTAATGAAATGATACTCATCAACACAATGACGATGATCAATTCAATCATCGTAAATCCGCCCTCACGAGATGGACGATAATTTAGCTCGCCTAGACCATTGTCAAGGAAGCCCACTAGTAGTTGCCCTTATAAAAAGTGAAGTCTATGGCAGGACCTGAGGGCGGGGATATCGTTAACTCAACCAACTTTGCATCCGTACTATCGTCAAGGCCATAGCTAACAAGTTGAGCCGCATCCATATAGCTAACCGCAATCTGTACGCGATAGCCAACATAATTTGGCCGGCTAAAGCCCAACGAATCTTGAGGGGGGGTCTCATCTATGCCATCATAATCATCGACATCATCAAAAGTGGATCTTGTCTCCCCATCACTTCCGAGCGCACCGCAGACCGTGCCACCTGGATTACATGCCGGGATGCCACCGGAGGGGGAGTTTTCATCAAAGCGTTTGGTCAGAATTTCTTCTGTATAGGCCTGAGCAAGCTCAACCAATTTGACTTGAATCATCGAGTCCGCACTATGGCTCGCTGAAAACGAAACAGTCAGCGCAAGACTAACGAGCGCAATGGATATAATCACGATGGTGATAATCAACTCAACAAGTGTTGCACCTTTACTAAGCGCGACACTTGCTAAAAAAGAAGCACGGCCAACAGATCTGAATCTAAACGCAGCTGCCATCATGAGCAAACCCAAGTGGTGAGATACAGATAGGGAAGTCAAAACTACCTGAAAGCAATATTGCAATGCCATTTGCTGCACTTCCCTGAACAGCACCGACATAAACGTCAGTAATATTACCTAAAGCATCAAACTCAAGATCCAGATTAGTTCCAGAAGACAATAGTGAGGGGCCAATATCCGCTGTAATGCTGATTGTGACGTCATCACCATCGACATCAAAAGTATGCAAAGTGGTCAGGGTTCCGCCATCATCTTCAACGACTGAGTATTGCCAACCATCCACTAATCTGGCAATCGTTAAATGGATGTCAACGCCGCCGTGACTTAGTGAAACTTTCTGGGCCAAGCGGGCGACCGACACCAACTGAGTGGCTGCTGTATTCACCCTATAGGCATCATCACCAAACCAGCGAGAAGATGATACGCCGGCAGAAATGAGCGCTACCAGAACAATGCTGGCGATTAACTCAACTACCGTGAAACCACTTGAATATCGGAACGGCACTGTATTTCTCAACGGCGCTACATTTCTGAACCTCACGACAAGTTTCCCCGTAGCGCTACAGATTTCTCTACGGTAACAATTGAGTCGCTTGGGTAATTTGTCCCGTCTCAGAGTCATAACTCAAGGTCGGTATTGTTGTCGCAGTAGCAGAGCCAGCTGAGGTGTAGTAATAAATACAATCGTCTCCAATGATATGCGTTGTGAAGTCATTCGTTTCATCAACTACCGCAGCCAGATTGGCCACTGACCCAATACTAGGCGCTCCAGCCTGCAACACATTAGAGAAAACAGCTAAGCAATCAGCTGAAACAAAAGCATCATGTCCATTGGCAGTTTGGTCTGTTGTCCCATAAGGATAACCTTCTGCATTCGTTCTTAAGTTCCCAAAAGCCGTTATTGCCACACTTTCTGCCGGCTGCCCTTCTGCAACCCACTGCCCATGGTAAAGCGCCATACCAGATTGCAATCCACCTCGGACGCCCTGTACAACAGCAGCATGAGCCTCGTCGGTAACATCCATAAATCTTGGCAGCGCTGTAGCTGCCATAATACCTAATAGAATAATGACTACGACTAATTCAATAATTGTGAAACCAGACTGTCTTCCCATTTCCTTGCTCCTAGAAATCGATAAATCAATGCGACCCATTAGCCATTCTGAATTACTCAAGAAAGTATTTATGGATCAATACACCTAAGTCTAGACAAGGAAATGGAAGGCGGAGGGGCGAATTACCTTTTTTCTAGAAACAAATAGCATAGGGAACACGAAAATCGATCAATGTGGTTATTAAAAATCCTTTAGCACTTATTTGGTTGCCTACTTAGACAATTACCTGGAGGCAGCGGCAGACAAATCCCAAAGTGGTAAAAATACGCCCAGGGCTAGGACCAATACCATCGCACCAATACCGATGATCATCACAGGTTCGATGGCATCTGCTAATCCCTTTAATTCGTAGTCAACTTCTTGTTCATAGAATTCTGCAGCTTCCGCCAACATTTCATCTACCCCGCCGGTTTCTTCTCCAACACTAATCATTTGGAGTACTAGCGGCGTAAAAAGCGCTATTGATGCAGCGGATTGAAGGAAACTCTCTCCTCGTTCAATACTGGTGCGCATCTCAACTACTTTTTTGGCCATAAACTCATTGCCTAAAGCACGACTCACAACATTGAGCCCTTGCACAATAGGAATACCCGATTTCAACATCATTGCAAAAGACCGACAGAAACGTCCAAGATGAATTCGTTCAAATAAGCTACCTAGGATGGGCAATCGCAACTTCCAACGATCCCAGGTGTATCTGCCCTCGGTTGTGCCGAGCCAGCTACGGGTTCCAGCAACTGCCGCAAACCCAAGAATTAGAAGTAGATGCCAATAACTCACAAAGAAATTGGACGTGCTTATCAACACCTGAGTTTGCCAGGGTAGATCAGCCCCCAGTTTTGCAAATACACCAGCGAAAGCGGGTATCACAAAAATATTAATGATGCCTAGACCAACACCCATCGCAACTAGCACAAAAGTGGGGTAGCGGGTCGCAGATTTAATCCGTTTTAGGGTTTCGCGTTCTAATTCAAGATAGCTCGCAAGCTGTTTAAAGGCCTCGTCCAATTTTCCACTGTTTTCTCCTATGTGGATAATGCTCACATAGAGATCTGAAAACACTTTAGGGTGTCGGCCGAACGCACTGGCGAGGGGCTGGCCTGATTCCAGGTCTTTTAGAATGAGATTTATAGTATTTTTCAGAGTCACATTAAAGGTCGAATCCGCCAGACCCAATAGTGCTCGGAGTATCGGAATACCTGCTTTTGTCAAACTATACATTTGCCGACTAAACAAGATCAGATCTTCCAGCCCGACTTTTCTATTCCCAATGTATTCGTTGATGTCAAATTTTTTGATCCGGGATACTTGTTTTATTTTTATAGGCGTTAAGCCCGTCCTAAACAACTCGTTAGCAACGTTTTCTTCATTTGCCGCTTCCAGCCTACCCACAACTGTTTTACCGCGTTGGTTTCTACTGGTATATTGGTAAAGGTTCATTGTGGTAATTCAATATTGGTTGCCTGCGTCTTGCTTAGGGATAATTCGAATAGCGTATCCTCTTCAACAGTTTCATCTGTCGGTGCAGCTGGCCCTTCGTCTTCCAATTGACCCGCGACTCTGGAAACTTCTGCAAGCGTCGTCAAACCCTGAATGGCATAATCCATCGCACTGTCGTGTAGCCTTTTGAAACCGGGTTGATTGTTTGCGATATGAGTCAATCGTTGGATATCACTATCCCGGATGGCTCCCGCCATTTCACCGTTAATTTCAAGTAGTTCAAAAACACCAATACGACCTTGATACCCAGTCTGGTTGCAACGGGAACATCCCTTGCCGTGTTTAAAGTTAACCTCTCCGCTATTATCTAACTTTGATCTTCCTAACAACCAATCCAGTTCTACACCACTTGGCGTATAGTTTTCGATACAGTAATTACAAATTTTTCTGATCAATCGTTGAGCGACTATCGCCCGCAAAGAAACCGCCACTAAATACCCCTCTGCACCCATATCAATCAATCTGGCGGCAGAGGAAACCGCATCATTGGTATGCAAAGTGGACAAGACCAAATGGCCTGTCATAGAAGCCCTAAGTGCAATCTCGGCGGTCTCGCCATCGCGAATTTCACCAATGAGAAGCACATCCGGATCTTGCCTCAATGCGACGCGTAAAATTTTTGAAAAGGTAAGGCCGATATTGGATTTAATTTGCACCTGATTGATACGTGGCATTCGATATTCAACAGGATCTTCTGCGGTTATAATTTTTCGACCTGGAATATTGAGCTCTTGAAGCGCGCCATAGAGCGTTGTTGTCTTACCACTACCCGTCGGCCCTGTAACAAGAATCAAACCGTGAGGGTAATGTATGAGTCGTCTGAAGTGCTCCAATATCCCCTGGGGCATTCCAACATTGTTTAAGTTCGTCAAATTGTTTGACTGATCCAACAAGCGCATCACCACGCCCTCCCCATACTGCAGGGGCATCGTCGAGAGACGCACATCAATATTGCGTTTTTTTACTTTGATATTAAAACGCCCATCCTGAGGTAAGCGCTTTTCAGAAATGTTAAGACCAGAGAGCAGCTTTAGCCGCAAAACCAAGGCAGCTGCTACGCGAGTTTCTTTCATCACCTGTTCATATAGTACACCATCAACACGATTACGAATGCGTAACTCGTGCTCATCAGGTTCTATATGAATGTCTGAGGCACTAATTTGTACCGCGTCTTCGAAAATTGAAAGCAACAGTTTTACGACAGGCGCATCTTCTCCATCCGTTGACAGTTGATTTAGATCGAATACCTCAGCAGCTTCTCCCAATTCTTCTTCAAGCTCTTCTGCAAAATTTGCTATTTCTTCTGTCCGCCGGTAAATAACATCCAGCGCTTTAAGTAATTCGCTTTCACGAACCACTGCCTGTTGGACATTATTTTTTAGTGCTCTGGATAGCTCATCAACCGCAAATATATCCATTGGATCAACCAAACCCACCAGAAAATCAGAACCTCTATTTTCCAAAACAATCGCTCTGAATCGACGCGCCATGGTTTCAGGTAATAATCTGACTAGATCAGTATTAAAGTTAAAATGGCTTAAATCAACAAAGGGTATAGACAACTGATGAGACAATAAATTTAACATTTTATCTTCATCGACAAAACCCAGGTCGGTGAGTATACGACCTAGCCTCTGCCCCGTAGATTTTTGCTCTTTTAAGGCTTCTTGCAGTTGCGCGTCCGTAATGGCATTGGCTGATAACAGCATGTCACCAATACGGATTTTTTTTATCTCAGCCACTACCTGACTCCCAAATCCCTAATCCGCCCAAGACTGTCAAGCACATCCTTTTTTTGAAAATCTGCATCGGCCACAAGAGGACGAACTAATATGACTAATTCACTCCGATGATTTACTATTTGCTTTTGTGAAAAAACTGCTCCAAGGATAGGTATCCGTCCTAGTAGGGGCAAACCTGATCGGCTTTCTCTGCTTACATTCTTGAGCAATCCACCAATGATAATGACCTGCCCATTTTTTGCTTTAACGATGCTGTCGCTCTCCCGAATCGTGCTCAATGCCAAGGGTAGATTCACAGTATCATTCCCAATTGTAACAACCTTGGTCTGATCTGTTACTTCACTTACCGTCGGATGAATATGTAAAATAACCTCACCTGTTCGACTGATCTGCGGTGTAACATCCAGTGCTATCCCAGAGAAAAACGGTGTCAGTGTAACGCTAGGAGTTGTCGTCGTACTGGTACCGGTTGTTGTCGTCGAACTCACATTGGTCACAAAGAACTCATCTGTCCCTACCTTTATTACGGCTTTCTGATTATTTACCGTCGCTATCCTGGGGCTCGATAGCACCCGAACATCACCTTGGGTTTCTAACAATTCAATAATGCCGGAGAAATCACTTAAATTAACGCTCGCAGAAAAAACGCCTCCAAGGCCAGCTGGATTCGTGACAGTATTTCCACCAAGACCTAATCGATAAGGCCCGCCTTTATCTCCACCTATATCATTTATTGCTGCCCAATCAATTCCTCGCTCAAATCGATCATTTAGAACGACTTCTAGTATTTTGGCTTCCAGGACGACTTGGCGTTGTAGCGAATACTCTGAGAGACGCAAAAAATCGTCGACCATCCTCAATTCACTTCGTAGAGCATGTACTACAATGATTCCCGACTGTTTCATAATGGTAATTTTTCTACCCTCTCCCTGACCGATCATCGACTGAATCGCCCCCTCCATATTCGCCCAAAGATCGGTGTTGTTTTTAGTCGTGACTCTGGAACCTACAACTTCTACATCATTATTTTGTTGTTGGGGCGCATTGACGTTGCTATTGTTACTATTGTTGCCACCGCTATTATTCCCAGAGTCTTTAATGCTGCCTGTGCTGACACGCATATCGGAAACGCCGGAACGAGATAAATTGACGTAATCGAGGGTAAATATTTTTGTTTCCATACTATTGGGCATGATTTTCACAAAACTCCCATTGACCACAAGATGTAGTTGAAAGAGATCCCGCACAACTTTTAAAACCTCAATCACTGTTACCTGTTTCAATTCTAATGAGACTTTCGTTTTCACGTCAGGATGAACAACAATATTGTAGGGGGTATCTATCACCAATCCACGAAGGAATAAGGACAAGTCTGTATCCTCAACCGCAATATCAAAACGAAGCAGGCCGACTTCAACGTCTTCAATATATTGTTTCTCAATGGAGGTTTCCAATAAGGGTTCTTGGTGTACTGGCGTCATTCCTTCATAGGCACCATCTACGTTGAGTGGCGTTACGGAGGCGCAAGACATTACTTGGCTTACGACAACTAGCACAAACAGTCTATGTATCATAATCATTACCGATCCTCCGAGCGCATAGAGGAAAGCGACAAACGCACGCTTATTTGCCCTTTTTGCAAAGTGACTTCCTTTGCTTGTATGTTCACCAATCTATAGACACCCACCTGATCTGACTCCCTGTATCGCCTTCCATTAATGATGGCTATTTTCGATTTCGGACCAACAATCACTGAAGTCAAATGCAAACTCTGCATCTCTTTAGTGGTCTTAACAATATGTTCTTCGTATTCTAATGGCGCTGTTGGGTCTACAAGGCCTTGAGCATTCCCTGTCGAACCCAATAATAGAACTGTCCATAAGAAAAATCTCAGCTTGTTGGGTGAAACATCTCTAGACACCCATCCACCTTTCATCCCGACTCAATGTTTGCAACTGTAATTCGACCTCACCAATGGGATATTCATCCACCTCATACACCATAGATCGCCAATTGAACTTCCACTTTTGCATCTCAAGTTCGCTAATGTATTTGAGAACAGATCGATACTCGCCCCTTAGTTTTAGTGAGATGCCATGCCGATAAAGTTGTATCTCTTTAAGCTGCGCTTTTTCAATCTCATCAGCATCTTTAGAAATCGACATGATTGGGATCGGAACAATATTGGATAGAGACACTAACTGTAGATCGCTTTTCTCTAGAATCACCTGCAATAGAGATGGCATTTCTTCAGCTGGCACCATGGTTTCAGCATAGCGATCTATTTCTTCATTCAGCTCAGTAATCTCAGCTTGAACTAAACCAATTTCTACTTTGAGACGTTCTGATTTCTTTTGCTCTTCCTGATTCTGACCCTTACCTAATTGACGCTGGAACCCCTCGGTTAGTGCTCGACTTGCAGCTAACTCCTTTTCTATACCGCTTTGTTTAAGCTGCGTCGGATCTACAAGACCTAGTTGAAGCCCAAAACTGGTTAAAGCAGCAATTGTCACACCCAGCAACATCTGCTCTCTTAAAGAAAGCGCATCAAATCGTGACAATAGTGTTTGCCAATGGGAATTCATAAATCTATCCACGTTTCGATTGTGATCGGATCTCAAATTTGAGTTCCTGCCCTAATTTTGTTTCCCGAATCAGTAGCTTTTCAAAAACCATGTTTGCAAAAGCGGCTTCATCACCTAATCGAACGACGTAAGCAGGAATATCTTCAGGGTTGCGGACTGTGCCTGTCATCGAAAAAATAGACCCGCTATCTGTCACTTCAATTCGCTTAAGAGACACCCCTTCTTTATGTTGTCTGGAAAGACCTAGCATTACATCAGAGAAGCCATTTAGATTGCTATACATTGGATCTTGTAAGAGATGTACAAAACGCTGTTTTTTCAATCGTTTATCATGAAACATTTGCAGCTGTTGAGACAAAGCACTTAGGCCGCTAGATCGACCCAATTGAGCCATTACATTGATTTCTTGAACAAGCTGGTTGTTTTGTCTTTTAGAAGCTGTCAGTTCCTCCAGCAAATCACTTTGGCTTGCCATCAAAATACTTACCCAGACACCATAAATAAAAAACACGGACAACCAAGACATACAAAGAATCAACACGGATTTCGGGATCAAATTTTCTTTGCCGAAGCGCTGATAAAAATCAATTTTTTGATTCATGATCGATTCATCTCACCACAGGCTGCACCAATTGCAGCAAAACAATGAGCCTGTAAATCATTGGGTATCTCTTCCTCTACCTCAAACATTTCATTGATATTCAGAGAGACAACCTTCACACCAAGATTACTCTGGAGATAATCATCAATAATTTTGTGTTTTATTCGCATTGGCGCCATAAGAAATTTTCGGATGCGACCCTTTCCCAATTGGCTGTCGTAAAAATCTAATGAACGCTGTACCTCTAGTAACAAGTTATCCAATCCTTCTTGTCTGACATCTTCTTGCCCCATTTTTATCATTGAAATTCCACACTCCATCGCGCGGGTCAAATACAGATTTCCGCCATCGCTCAGATTTAGCGTTCCTCCCGTGTTACGCATTTGTAATATCGCAGCTCCCCCTTGTTCCTCCTCACAAAGCTGAACCAGATTTTCAACCGCCAACTCACTAATGCTAACGTCTTTAATTTCCACACCACTCTTGCCAAGCATCTGCACAATCCTATCCATCTCATTACGCTTGATGGTGACAACATAGGTTTTACGTTGATTACCGCCGTAGGCATCTTCCGGTAAAGAGAAAGCATCAATTAATAATTCTTCCAGTGGGATATCGACAAGATCCTTGATCTTCCAACGAACTGCCTCTTTAAGTTCATCGTCTGCTACGTCAGGTCGATCAATAAAGTAAATATTGTAGAGATCAGGGTGCAATACCACTCGAGCACCAACACCTGAATATCCAGAAGTCGATAAGTACTCTTTTAGTTTTACGCCATTTTTCTCTAACTCATTTCCCTCGATGTAATAGCAATGACAACGCCCGAAAGTTTCTCCCTCAGTTTCGTCTACCCACGCGATAGCGAGACCATAAGGGCTAATTTCAATGCCAAGCATTCCCGCTTGATCACCTCTCCTTAACAATTTCATGAGTTGTTTTATCACCGTGACTAAAATCCTATTTCCATGTCACTTTCATCTCGCCCACGTGTTATCAGTGTTAAACTGATCCTTTATAAACAAGTGTAGACCACCTTTAGATATTCATTCGGGAAGCTCAGATGATTAATGTCGGCCTTTATGAGCCAGAAATCCCACCTAATACGGGAAATATCATTCGATTATGTGCAAACACAGGGGCCAGCTTGCACCTTGTAGAGCCCTTAGGATTTAAGATTGATAACAAACGATTAAGACGTGCCGGGCTCGACTATCACGAATGGACGAATATGAAAGTCCATCCTAGCTATGAAACATTGTTGAAGGAGGAGTTCTCTAATATTTATGCAATAACAACCAAGGGCTGTTTATCATATGTCGATGTGGCGTATCAAGAGAACGATTTGGTGTTGTTTGGACCGGAAACCAGAGGATTACCGACAAGTATTCTTGCTGAATTGCCCGAAGAACGAAAAATCAGAATACCCATGCTAGCGAACAGTAGAAGTCTGAATCTCTCGAATGCGGTGTCGGTAATTGTTTACGAAGCCTGGCGCCAACAGGGCTTTAACCAGGCTGACTGAATCTGACTAGTGAGTAGGTTCAGCTTGCTGATTCTTGGCATGCTCATATAGCGCGTCAAAATTGACCGGTGCTAACATTAACGCAGGGAAACTACCCTTGATGACTAAAGAATCGACAGCTTCGCGGGCATAAGGGAAAAGTACGCTTGGGCAGAATGAACCTAGTGTCTGCTTGAGTGCTACATCAGACAAACCTTGAATATGAAAGATGCCAGCTTGTTGCACTTCAGTTAGATAGACAACTTCGTCATCCTCATCAATCTTCGCAGTAATAGTGAGTTGCAATATGACCTCATATAAACCTTCTTCTATCGTTCTATTGCTAGAATTAAGCTCCATATTCACTTTTGGTTGCCATTGACCCCTAAAACAGTCCGGAGATTTTGGAGACTCAAATGAAGAATCCTTAATATATATCCGTTGTAAAGCAAATTTAGCGCCTTCCTCAATACTGGGATTGGCAGCTTCTGGCTGATTCTCTTCGTCTAAGTTTTCTGGTTTGTCTTCGCTCATAAATTGCTCCTAGATCTGATTCAAAAGGCGATCAAGTCTGCCTTCTCGTTCTAACATAAATAACTCATCACATCCCCCGACATGGGTTTCACCAATCCATATTTGGGGAACGGTACGTTGACCCGATTTCGCCATCATTTCCTGCCGAAGTGCTGGTTTGAAATCTACAGCTTTTTCATCAATCTGCACGCCCTTTTGATTCAACAACATCTTGGCACGAATGCAGAAGGGGCAAAATCGGGTTGAATACATCACAATCTTGGCTTTTACATTCTTGACTTTTGTATCACCCAAGTCGTTTTTTTCAATTAGACCTTTTTGGCTTACTGACATATCAATTTTTCACTAAAGGTAAGTTGGCAGCAGACCATTCAGCCATTCCACCCGATAAACGTCGCACATCCTCATATCCTTGCTCTTTCAATTTCTTGCCAATCCCAGTAGCAGTCTGACCCATCTTACATACGATAATAATGGGCTTTTGCTTATAGGCGCTCAGCTCAGAAATTCTGCGATCAACAGTGGTATATGGCATATTTTTAGCATCAACAATATGGCCTTTATTAAAGTCAGCCTTATCACGAATGTCTAATATAATGGCATTCTCTCGATTTACAAGACTAACCAACTCTGTCGTACTAACTGAGGACCCGCCTCTTCTACCTTCATTGATAAAAAAAGCAACCAGCAGAACAATAAACAGTCCTACCAGTAGTAGGTGATTTCCGATAAATTCAAATAGTTGTTCAATCATGTCTTAGTGTTCCCAGAGAACGAGTCATTACCTAAAATTAGCCCCTAAGATCAGAGACCATCACCCGACTTTGCTCAAGACCTTAAAAAAGGCAGAAATTTAAAGTCGCGCAGTATACACCAAAAAGGATATTGATAAGATTCAGCGTTAAGATTATTCGTCGAAGTTTACAACAATCAATTACAATAAGAGCAACAAAGCGCTTTCTATGAGGAAACATCGTCAATGAGCAGTAAAACACCCTATGGCCTGATAATTTTGGATGGTTGGGGCCATAGAGAAACTCAAGATGGCAATGCGATTTTACTGGCAGAAACGCCAAATTGGGATCGGCTACAGCAAAACTATCCTCATTGCCTTATTTCTGCCTCAGGCTCAGCCGTCGGTCTACCTGAAGGTCAAATGGGCAATTCTGAAGTAGGACATATGAATCTAGGGGCGGGACGCATTAATGATCAGGACTTTACTCGTATCAGCAAGGAAATAGAGGACCAATCTTTCTTTATCAACCCTATACTGGTAGATACCTGCAAAGTACTTGTTGAAAATGGCAAAGCACTGCACCTATTGGGTCTCTTGTCTCCCGGGGGAGTCCATAGTCATGAAGATCATATCAAGGCAATGATTAGCTTGGCTTTCAAGCAAGGTGTCAAAACTGTCTATCTCCATGCTTTTTTAGATGGCCGAGATGTACCACCCAGATCCGCTCGAAATTCACTCGATTCCCTCCAAGCTCACATTCAAACTTACACTCAATCAATGCACACTCAATTAGGGCACACTCAATTAGGGCACACTCAATTAGGGCACAAGGGTGGCATCGCATCAGTGATTGGCAGATATTACGCCATGGACAGAGACAATCGCTGGGATCGAATTGAAACCGCTTACAAGCTTATTAATAAGGGAGAGTCTGAGTATCATTACGACTGCCCCTTGGCGGCACTCGATGCAGCTTATCAGCGAGACGAGTCGGATGAATTTGTTCAGGCCAGTGCCATCCGTATTGATGGAAACACAATAGAAATGCGTGCTGGGGATGCCGTGGTTTTTATGAATTTCAGAGCAGATCGAGCACGCCAAATTACCCAAAGCTTTATATCTGACAGCTTCAAAGCATTTTCCAGACCTCATCGAACTAAGCTATCTCGTTTTGTTTCCCTCACAAAATACGCTTCCGAATTCGACTGCCACGTCGCTTACACCAAGGGATCAGTCCAAAACAGCGTTGGTGAAATTATTTCCAAATTGAATATGAAACAACTGCGAATTGCAGAGACTGAAAAGTATGCCCACGTCACTTTCTTTTTTTCTGGGGGCCGAGAGCGTGAATTCAAAGGCGAAACCCGCATACTAGTACCATCACCCGATGTCAGCACCTACGATTTGCAACCAGAAATGAGTGCAATAGAATTGACAGATAAATTGATCGCGGCAATCGAATCCCAAGAATATGACTTGATCATCTGCAACTTTGCCAACGGCGATATGGTCGGCCATACCGGTAATCTCTCT
>JAESSY010000094.1 GCA_016763855.1 Pseudomonadales bacterium | reverse complement strand
TTGACATAAAATGTAGGTGATCCAAAGGTCCCTCTGGATACGGATTGTTCCGTGTTATCGATCAATCGTTGTTTGACGCTAGGTTCATTCATTCCTGTAATGATTTCATCTAGTGGTAGCCCTGCTGTTTTTATAGCTGATTCAATGACATCAATGTCATCCATTTTATAAGCAGAATGCCACATGCTTTTATAAATCAGGTCGACGTATTCCTTGAAATAGTCAGTCTTTTGAGCGAAAACAGCGCCTCTCATAATTTTTAGCGTATTGACGGGGAAGTATGGGTTTGGCGTGTAAGGGAAGATATTGTATGTCTTAAGAAATCGTTCAGTTTCGATCCTTGAATAATCAGGTTTATTCTTTATGCCTTGCATGGATACCATGGGTGAAACATTATTTGTCGCCTTAAAAACACCCCCAAGTAACACAGGTACATATTCGAACTTTAAACCCTTAAACTTTAATCCTATTTCAGCTTCAACTTGTGGTAACACAAGATGCGAGAGATAGGCATTTGGGCTGCCGAAATCGAAATGAAACTCTATCTTAGGCATATCTTTCTCCAAAAAATTAGTGGTTCCACCAAGGGCGGTCTGAGAATGATCGTAAGTCGAGTTCGTGAGTCCAAGCAGATCTATGTTGTTGGGCGATATGGAAATAAGTTTCCGCGATACCTGAAGGTAGCATTAGTCCGTCATGCTCCATTCCTTTGCTCTCTCTTAGTTGTTGAAATTTTTCTGTACCAAACATTTTTCCAAGCGTATCGGGTGCATCAACAGCGCCGTCTATGAGTATATGAGCTACATGGATTCCTTTAGATGAAAATTCAGCGTTGAGCGTTTGGCATAACATTCGCCTTCCTCCCATAGCGGCGGCGTGGCTGTGTTGGCTGCCATTTCCTCTGACAGCAGCGGTTGCTGATGTAATCAGTAGAGTGCCTCCTCCTCTCTTAACCATCAGGGGGCAAAGAGTAGAGGCTAGTCGAAACAAACCAAAGGTCCCTAATTGCCATCCCATTTCAAACATTTTGTAATTTGTATCTGCGAGCGGTTTGTCTCCGATTTGGGCGCCAAGATTGTAGACGACAACTTCTATGGGGCCAATATTAGTTTCAATGTCTTCTACTAGTTTTTCGATGCTGTTTTCTTCGATTGCATTCAGCAAGTAGCCTGATGCTAAACCGCCTTCCTTTTCTATATCATCGACTAATTTATTCAGACCATCTTGGTCACTTCGCCGACAGAGACAAGCTGGTATCCAGCTCTGGCGAAGCGTTTGGCAACATTACCGCCAATTCCTGCACCCGCTCCAATCACTAAACAGACCGCATTCATAGTATTTCCCTTTCTTGTGATATTGAGCCACTTGGTATTGAAGCACTTATGAGGTTTGCATCAAAGTTACTCAATTTGGTTTCATCATGCAACTATATATTTTTAAAGTGTAACGCTATAGAATATTTATGATGAAATATAAGTCTTTTGATCATATGGATTGTTCTCTGGCACAGACGTTAGATGTCATTGGTGAACGATGGACCTTACTTATTCTTCGAGATATTTTTTTTGGGGTAAAACGCTTTAGTCAATTCGAAAAGAGTTTAGATATTGCTAAGAACATTTTGGCAGTCAGGTTAAATCGACTTGTTGATGAAGGTATATTGTTAAAACAGAGTTCTAACGAAGGCTCCCATCCCGAATATAAGTTGACAGACAAAGGGTTGGATTTACAACCTATTCTCTTGTCGATGACACATTGGGGAGATAAACATAAGCCTAACTCGAAGGGTCAAAGGCTAATTTTTGTTGAAAATAGAACCGGGCAGCCTATACGAACGATGAGCGTCGTTAGTAAAGAGGGGAAAAAACTGAATCCCAGAGAGGTGAAGGCAACACTTGGACCAGGCTTGTCTGATACGTGGCCCTTCGAGCCAACTATATGCCAGTCCGATTTCTAATTTACTTTGCTGTTACACCTTTAACGTGTGTAGTCTTGGTGGTATTCAAGGAGACATCTTCCAGAATTCACACAAAGCGGTGCAGGTTCAGAAAATCAAGAGATACCCCCGCAATGAAAGGCGCGATTTTCTTGCTCACAGCTGCTAATCTGATGCTTAGATTTAGTTCATACTAATTTTCCGCAGATCGAAAAGAAGACTAATAGTGGCAATTACAGATATTTTTAAACAAGTAGCAGAAGAAAAGAAAAATATTCAGAACCTTGATATCGAAGACCTTAAAAGGGAAATGGCTGAAAACCCAGATCTTCTCTTACTCGATATTCGTGAAATTCAGGAACTCGTTGACTTAGGCACGATTCCTGGCGCAGTTCATTGCGCAAGGGGAATGATGGAATTTTGGGCTAGCCCTGCCAGCCCCTATTTTAGGGACTATTTTCAAGAGGATAGACGTACCGTTCTTTTCTGCGCTGGAGGCGGACGAAGTGTTTTTGCAACTCAAGCCCTGACAGCGATGGGTTATTCTAATGTTGCACATCTTGAGCCTGGTTTTAATGGTTGGGCTAAATCAAACGAAAGTGTTAAAGATTATGGCAAAACCAGTAAGTGGGTTCGGCGTAGCTCATAATTTAGATAGTTCGTAATTAGATAGTTCATCATTAGGTGCCTTCTGATAACTAAGGTGTAATCCTTCTCATCGGGTGTGCCAGCATGCAGAGCTGTGGAAGTCCTTACTCTCATCCGAGTTTATTTCGTAATTCAGTGTTTTCTCGTTCTAAGGTGTCGATACAAGTCAACATTTCGCTACTTTCTTTTGCGAAGCTTTGAACGAGCGACTGAAGCTCCTTGGTATCGTTCGGGATATTTTTTTCTGCCTTTAGATCTGCCCTTAGATCTTCAAGTTCATCTTCCAGCAGCTTTATACAAACCTCAGATTCGTTAAGAAAGCGTTGCAATTTAACTAGCGCTTCTGTCTTGATGGAGACTTCAGATTCCGCTGCATCTTTTTGTGACAACAAAGTAGCGATTAACATTTTGTTTTCACCTGATGATTCTTTCAGTTCGTTGACTGCTTCTACGTTATGATTGTAAGCGGCAGACCTTTGCTCAGATAATGACTTTCTTTCCGGTACTTCTAATTGATCAAAGCCAAGTTCTGAATTAATAACTTGGAGCAGTGCCACCAAGTTGTCTTCTGTTTCAGAAGATCTTTGATCCAACATATTGATGGCTGCTTTACACAAGTCTTGCCAGCTTGATTTGAGATTGTCTGCAGAGGCATCTGAGTGTGAAGTGTCACTGGAAGTAGATTGAAGCTGGCTGATCAGTGTGGAAAGAGAATTGTCTAAGGCTTCCCATTTTTTCTCATTGTCTTGTATCTTTGTCGCGTTATTTTCTGTATTTAGGAACTCGTGTCTAAGCGCAGCTAGCAAAGCCGTGAGTTCAAGCTCTTCGTTTAGGGAAATTTCTTTATCAGGTGCGATAGATCTGAATCGTTTTTCTGTTTCTGCGATAGCGCTTTCTAAGAAATCGGGTTTGGCTTCCGTTGGTTTTGTTTTCTTCTGACTTAAATGTTGTTTCAGAGTTTGTATCGTCGTCCTTAGTTTGTTTATTCGCTGGCCTAATGAACGATTGTAGTAAATGAGCACAATTAATCCGCCAAAAAACAAAGCATATACTTCAATAATGCCAAGAACGACAAAATTGGAGAGTGTGATCATGGTGAGTCCATTAAACGCCTTATATTAAGTATAAGTATGGTAGAAAGGTTGCATAACGCACTATTTCTAAAGTCATTTGAGGCCTAAGTGCGAAAAGAATAAAAATTTCACCAGAAATTCAGAGATTCTTGTTGAGAATGAGCTTTCGTAAAGCGACTATCCCAGATTCCCTTTCCTGATAATGGGTACAAGCAAAGCCTAGAACTAGGCCTTTTTCGACCGGTGGTTCGAAGTAATAGGAGGATAGGGCGGTGCTACCAAATCCTAGTTTCGCGAATGCGGTTTGAAGGTGCACATCTGATTTTGTATCGATACGTAGTGCTAGATGCATACCTGCACTCTCAGCGATAGGTGTCGCAAGAGATGCCAGGTTTTGCTTAACTAAAAACTGCATGTGGTCCCACTTTTCTTGATAGAGCAGTCTCATTTTTCTTAAGTGTCGAATGAAGTGACCTTCAGAAATAAAGTCGGCTACTATGGCCTGAGGTAGCAGGGGGGATTCACCTGACAGGTGTGTTTTTGCTTCAGTGAATGTCCCTGTTAGTTCTTTAGGCACGACCATGTAACCTATGCGAAGCGCAGGATAGAGTGTTTTACTGAAGCTGCCAATATAGATGACGGGGGTGCGTTTTGCCATTCCCTGAATAGAAGCTAGAGGTTTGCCATGGAAATGAAATTCACTGTCGTAGTCATCTTCAATAATCCAGACATTGTGAGTCGCTGCCCAGTCCAACAGTTTTAAGCGTTGTGATGCAGAGAGAATGCCACCCAAGGGATATTGATGGGTTGGCGTTGTATACATTAACTTTGCGTTGGTTCTATCTGGTAGGCTTTCTACATTGATCCCATTTGTACTAATTTCTAAAGGTTGCAGCTCAGCTTGTTTTGTTAAAAAGGCGTGGCGAGCATTGGTATAACCCGGATTCTCCATTAGGACTACATCTTTTTGGTCAAGTAATAAAAGAGCGCACAAGGTTATTGCCTGCTGCGCGCCCTGAGTAATAATTATTTGATCCTCGTTACAAATTACACCCCTGGATAATCTCAGGTAATCTGTGAGAGCTTTCCGAAGTGGCAAGTATCCTTGACTATTGTCGTAACCCTTCAGGGCATTCCGATCAGTATGACGGCGTTGAATGCGCGTCCATATTTTTTCAGGAAATGCACGATGGTCTGGGACCCCTGGGGTAAAAGGGAGATTCTTCTTGTCTATGATTAGATGTGAGCTTTCCAGCGAAGCCTCTTTGAGGTTTTTCCCGTAAGTCGACAACCCGGGTAGCTGTGTTTTTGCAGCCCATGCTCCTTTTAAAAGCCTTTCCGTGATCATAGGTAGCGCTGGATTAATAAAAATGCCACTTCCCTTTTTGCTCGTCAGATATCCCTCTGCTTTGAGCTGGTCAAAAACATGGGTTACCGTGTTTCGGCTAATGCCAAGATCCAGTGCGATTAATCTACTGGGTGGTAATTTAGTGCCGGGCGGCAAGGAACCATTTTCGATTTTCTTCAATAGATATTGATTGAATTGAAACTGTAGAGTCTGTTCTTTTTTGGCGCTTAAGACGGGATTGAAATCATTGAGTGTATTGATTTCCATGATTGGACCTAACTATTTGTTATAATTGGCGCTTTTGCTAGAGCCAAAATAATACAATAATTCTGACATGAAGATATCGCTTATTCTTATTAACTACTTTGAAGTGACGAACTGATATGCCAGGCCATCTAACCCCAAGTAAAATCTTAAAAAAGACCAAACGCAGTACCGTTCGTCAGTAAGCGATCAACCAACACCCAAGAACTAACCCAATCAATCAGGTAATTTAACGTTCCAAGGCAAAAGCGCATCCAGCTCAGCTTCGCTGGTTACGCCAGGCAATACTTCAAGCACATGTGTCAGGTAATCAAACACATTCAATTTATACGCCTTCGCGGTTTCCACCAGGCTA
>JAESSY010000093.1 GCA_016763855.1 Pseudomonadales bacterium | reverse complement strand
TTTTATGTAACTATATCGACTAAAGACAAAGACTTTGCTAGTTATACAAAGCTGCTGAGAGCCATTAAGGGGACAGTATTTCAACAAAAGTTTATCATTGAAACCCTACAAGATGATTTATCACTTCTTTACTCAAATAGAGCATACTCAATGATTCATGAGATAGAAAACCTCATGAGAAAGTTTATAACATTCTTTATGATTGCGAACGTAGGCAAAGACTGGGCTTCTAATAATGTACCACGCCACGTTAAGGTCGCATTAGAAAGGTCTAAACCTAAAGGGTATGCTTCAGAATTACAGAAGTTAGATTTTAAAGACTTAGGTAATTTTTTATTTGATAAGTACCAAGTAGCTGAAAACAGTCTACTTCACAGCAGAATTGATGGATTTGACGATGTTGCTGACATAAACTTAAAAGAGCTTAAAGGTTTCATACCGAGATCTAACTGGGATAATTTTTTTAAAGGTAAGATCGACTGTGAGGACTCATATTTAAAGAAAAAATGGCAGCAGCTGTACGAGTTAAGAAATACTGTTGCTCATACATCTAGTTTGACTCAAGCTGAATATGAAGATATCGAAGAAATAGTTAATGAACTCAAGCCTATTTTACAAAAGGCTTTTAATAATCTTGATAAACTACAACTAGAAAGCTCAGAACGAAAAGCAATATCTGAGAAAGTTGCGACTACTCTGGATGCTAAAGTAGGTATTTATTTCAATGAAATAAATAACTTTGAAAGAGAGATTAGAGAGTTGTCGCCTAATAGTGAAGAGCTACAGTTCGATGTCATTCTTAATAACCTAGTTACTGCTGACTCCATGGAAAAATCAACAGCGGATAAAATCAGAAAGCTAATTGAGTTAAAAGGAAGTTTATCTTTTGAGAGTATTCCATCAGATGAAAATATTGATGAGCTTGCTAATAAGATAATTGAACTACGAACACAAATCCAAAGCACCTGGAGTAAAGATGTTTATCTAGCTTTAATCAAATTAGGCGGAAGTGCAACCTTAGAAAAAGTTTATGAGCAAGTAAAATCAGCTACTAAACGCCAACTATTTGGCTCTTGGAAAACCTCCGTTAGGAGAGCTATTTATCAAAACTCTTCAGATACCGATATTTTTGATGGAAAGATTGATATATATAAAAAAGTAGGCATAGGAAAGTGGATCATAAGAAGTAATATTAATAAAAAATTGTTAGATAAATTTTTACTTGAATAAGTTAAACGTGACTTAGAAGAGATGGGAATTAGTATAAATATACCACTGTAGTGTTCTTAACCCCATTATATAGCTAGCTATTATAGGGATAATAAATCAACGCAAAGTAGTTTTGATAATTGTTGGTGTTATGTATTTTTCATCTCAATTTCCAAAACGCTTAAAGTAAAAATTTTAATAAGGTAATACATGACTGCTCAAACACCAATTAAACGAGATAGAAATAAGAAAGTTAATTATAACTACCCAAAATTTGGAGCTGGCGGAATATTTGTAACAGAAAATTCTTTGCCAATTGAATATCTTTTAACAACTATACCTATTGCCCAAATTGAAGACTTGTCTTTAGCAAGAGATCTTGAATCTAAAACGAAAAACTTTGATTACTTAATTCAAAGAGATATTGATGAAGAAAGGGCACGAAAAGAGATCTGTTCTTATTTAGCTGATAGTGAGAAAGGAAATGCTGTCTTCTTACCTCCATTAATAGCTGCGGTTGTTGAGGTCGATAATGACAATGTAATAAAAGATTATTATCCTGATTGTAGTATTACATTAAATGGAAAAAAAATAGATTCACAAACTGAAATAAAAGACGATGAAGAACTTATTCGGGAGTGGACAGGGCTATTCAAAGTAAAAAACTACGTTGATAGTAATTTAGGTGTGAAATTAAAATCAGATGATTCAATTTCTAATATATCATTAGATGTACAGCAGGTTTCTTTTGAAATGTATATGGGGAAATCGAATGCAGGGGGGAGACTGGTCGTTATTGATGGACAGCACCGACTATATGCATTGCAATATTTGTTACGTAATGAGCCTGAAAAGATTAAAAATTTGACAATACCACTCTGTATTATTTATTCACCTACAACTACAGGGATCCAACAATCAACTGTTACAGGCGTTTTGAGAAAACTATTTGTAGATGTTAATGCAACAGTCGAAAAAGTTAGTGGTCATTTTTTAACTTTACTCTCCGATGATAATATTGGTTCAATGATCTGCCGTGAATTGTGCTCTAAAGTCCATAACTCGAGTGAATTGAATGAAAGAGGCTTAGGGTTGTTAGAATGGAATACTAAAAAAGATAAAGAATCCAAAACAATTTCACGTCAACATTCGATTACAAGTATTGGCCTTATATATGAAACTCTTTCAAAGATTTTTTATTCAGAAAAAGGGGCTCGCCAACTAAAACAGTTTTTAGATATAAACTCTCATAATGAAGACGAAATGGGTATATATTACCCATGGACTGGATTTAATATAACAGATAAAAGCAAGTTAAAAGGGATAGTAAAAGAAGAGGTAGTGGATCACCTTTATAGGTTGTTTTTCACAGCAAAAGTATATAAAGCTTCTTTCGAAATTTTTAACGAAATTTTAGATTCTAAATTAATAGATATTAAAGAAAAAAGAGATTCCACCTCAGATTGTATTCCTTACATAGCTAATTACTTTTTATATAATGATCCTTTACCTGACTTTTCTGAACGAACAATGAAAAGCAAGTGTTCTTCAATTATTTCTGAAATAAAACAATGGCATGCGGAACAGATTAAGCTTAGGTCTAATCCTATAGCTTATATGTCTATTTTTCAAAAATCGATCATAAATGGGTGGATAGAACTTTACCTCTTATTGAAAAATATTGGTGTATCAAAAATTCAAGTAACAACAATTTATATTAAGTTAATGGATGAGACTCTAATTAATAAACTTGGTTTATTAGAGTTCTACCAACCTTATATGCAAGATAATATTTACAATGGGCCTAGAGTAAGAGCAACAGCTAGAAGTATTAATCAGCTCAAATATTTAACATTATCATTCCTGGGTAATGAAAAAATATTAATGGAATTAAAAGATGATTTAGTACTGTCATCAGAGCTATACGATAGGTTAAAGAAGCTAGGTAAAGATAATGCAAGTATATTTTTTAAGAGTTTAGTTTCTGAAAAACAAAAGCTATTTTCTAAAAATTACAAGCATAACTATTCTTTAACAATGGATGAAAAAAGAAGTCTTAGTGAAGCTGAAAGCCAAAGGAATAGTGATATTTGTTCGTCTGATGATGCCTCAGTAAAAGTTGAAGCAGCTATGACTTTTGATGAAATGATAAAAAAAATGGTGGAAAAAGATATCAAAAAGTGTGCTGAAATATTATCGGTAAAGTTTGGATATTCTGATTTCTTTTATCTTGTTGAGGAAGGTGAATTAGAAGACTAATGGAAATTTGTATTATAGATCTTAGGAATGTAAGTCTAACTTCAGGGGTAGTTGAAGAAGCTACCCTTCATGCTTCTGAAAGCCAGACAAAGGTGGTTATATTACAAGATTCAATAGTTGATGAATTTTGTATGCATTTTCCAATAGGTTTTGAAGTGAGTTATTTATTAAATAAGACATTATCATTAAAAACGTTATCTTTTTTTATTTCTTTAACTTATAAAGCAACTAATATTAAGATTTTTAAATATATAAGTGGCATTTTTAAAGAAAGCGAAGAAAACTATACATATCTTCAAGTGATCAGGCAGGACACCATTACAGATGTAATAGAAAATACTGAAAATAACAAGAGTTTATTTTTGCCATATTTAGATAATGAGAACATTAAGAATGAATTTGAATTATTTCTTAATATCATTATGTCTGTCAAATGTACGGAACGAAACCTTGTTATAGGATCTTCGTTGTTGGATAGTTCTGAATTGAATTTAAGGGTTGATGATAATGTTGAAAATGTATTAAAAATGCAGGAAATTAGTAGGTTACGGCTTTACTATCAACGAACTAAGGAAGAGAATCTAGATTTTATTGACTCATATGTAAATGGTAAGGAATTTTTGTTGGCAAATTATCAAGATGACAGCTTTGATAATTTGGGTGAATTGACTTTAATGGACTCATACCCAAGGGCATATAAATATTTATCTGCTTATATTTATATTTGTGCAGAAGAAAATAAGAGGATAAACAATATTTCTGTTGCTTATTTATTACTTTTTAGGGTATTTGAAACTTATTGTGAAGGGGCTTTGATAAGTAAAGAGCTTGCTAAAATAGATGATCACCCTACTAAGGGGCCATCATTTTATTTAAAAAAAGTCAATGAAGGTTATTTTTGTCCAAATGGCTTTGGGAAAAAATGGGAGGTTATAACAGATCGTAGTGATCTCTTATCTCTTTGTGATGAAGAAAATTTATCTCTTTTACAAAAACATAAAAAAATGAGAAATATAATGATATACACGCATGGTGACCTCATTGTAAATCATGAACTTTTACTTGAATTACAATGTACTGTAATAGAGGTAATTAACAATATGGATACCATTCTCCAACAAGAATCTTTTATGTGGAACCTTGTTGTCGAAGAAATGAAGGGGGCATTTTTGTATAATCCCCTTTATGATGTGGTCAAAATCATGATGAATAAACATAATCTTACTATTACAAACTTAAACAGAATAAATTGAAACTGCAGTTTGTAAAAAGTATTTTCTATTATATTAGATGCACGTACTTATGTTTAATATAGACTTATGATTCCTCAAGGCTGCAATACCATCTTCAACATGTGCAGCCCATGCTGATTGGAGAGACTTACCTTCCAGATCAGGGTATTTTAATTTCAATACTTGCTCGGTAATCAATTGTGTTTCACCGAGCCAAGTGATTTTATCTAACACTAAACTGCCATCTAGTTTCTTTTCATCACTTTCAGTAAAGGTAAAACCTGATTCAACTGAGCGAAAAAAGGCAATACGGGCGGAAATATTTGGGGTGATGTCAGTATTGCTTTTTAAACGCTTAAGTTGCTCTTCAGCGGTTTTAGTTAGTTGCATACGGTTTGGTAACATTATACTGCCTCCACTATTTTTACTGCTGGGTCAACTTTCTCATTTTTTTTGCTTTGCCAGAAATAGCCTTCAGCTAATTTAGACGCTTTAGTTTCGCCATTAAACTTAATCTCATACGCACGGGAAATACTATTAGCAAACTTACCTTTGTTGAAATAGTTTTCATCAACTTCAGTATCAGTAGATAAGATTATTACTTGATGGCTAGCATCAGGGAAGTATCCCTCGATTAATTTGTCTCTGTGGTGTGAATCTAAGCGTCCTAATGGTGTATCTATAATGATGGGTAGCTTACGCCCCGATGTTTTACCAAGAGCTTCTAAAATAGCTATAGCGTATATTTGTTTTTCGCCAGCAGAAAGCTCTTTACGGTTTATCGCATTGCCGTGTTCATCAATTAACTCAACATCAAAGGTATTGGTATTAATACGTGCAGATATATTTAAGTCATCTTTACGGGCAAGCTTTTGATAGCTTTTTATAAATTCATCTTCCAGCTGCTTTACTCTAATTTCTGTTAACTCTTTGGCAAATTGTTCAAGTAATGAATTGGTGTTCTGCGCATTTGTTACTGCTTCAGATACGTTACTGGCTGATTTATATTTGTCGTGAATTCTTTGAATGTCTTTTGCTAGCATAACGGCATTCTCTATTTCAAATTTTGCATTAGCTAGTTTGTGATTTCTCGTTAATATAGCTTTTGTTTTAGCTTCATTTAGAATCGCTATATCTTTAAGTTTGTCAGCAACACGAGATTCATCTGGTGCTCGGGCAATATTTATTGCCGCACCGTCTAATGCGAATTCAACACCGGTAAGTTGTGATTTAAGTT
>JAESSY010000092.1 GCA_016763855.1 Pseudomonadales bacterium | reverse complement strand
TGTGGGTCCCGTAACCAGTATAATTCCGTGGGGTTTTTTGATAAGTCCGTGCATATGCTTAAGATCAACATCGGACATACCCATTTGGCCTAGGTCTCTTCGGTCATCTTGTTTTTCTAGCAATCGCATCACGACGCGTTCGCCATTACTCGCAGGAATCGTCGAAACTCGAACGTCTACTTCTCTACCCGCTACCTTGACAGAAATTCGGCCATCTTGGGGAATCCGCTTCTCTGCGATATCGAGTTTTGCCATGACCTTCACACGTGAAACTAAAAGTGGTGCTAAAGCTCGGCGAGGACTGACCACTTCTCTCAGAACACCATCGACACGAAATCGAACGACGAGTTTGGTTTCGTAAGTCTCGATATGAATATCGGAGGCAGATACCTTAATCGCTTCTGTTAACAAGCTATTGATCAATTTAATGATGGGTGCATCATCTTCCTGTTCCAATAAGTCACTCGAATCCGGTATGGCATCCGCCAGGCTTCCCAAATCCATATCACCACCCAGATCTTCAATCATCTGCATGGCTTCACCGGTATCGTTTTGATAAGCCAAGGTCAGTTTTTGATCAAATGTAGGCTCATCGACTTCTTCACAATTAAAGGAAGAACCTGAAAAACGTCTGACTTCTGCTAAAACCATTGTGCTCAGCCCGCTTTTGTAGAGCACCGTCGAAGTTTCAAGGGATTCGCCCGTATTAGGCACCAAAATGACACCGTGCCTCTTGGCAAAGCTAAATGGAAGGCGCTTTATTTTTTCTAACTCATTCATTTCTATAACTTTTCTTATGTCTATTAATGCCTTTAAAACAATCTCTAACCGATTATGCCTATCAAATTAATCCGCCACCAATATTCTCTCATTAGCGAACAGTCGTTACTACTCGCGATTGCCTAGAAAGCTTTATTTATGTGAGGCTCCGAGCATTACCCATTTTTTACTTGAAAAATTTACCATTAATTACGGATTGAGCCTTCTAATAGTGATCAAAGGTACTTATTATAAACACTATCAATGATATTTTTAGACCCTAATTAAATGGGGTGATTATTCACGAGAACTATTATGAAGCTCAGCAACATAGACTTAAACTTATTTGTCGTTTTCGACGCTATCTACACTGAAGGCAATTTAACACGTGCCGGTGAAATAATCGGCATTACGCAACCTGCAGTCTCCAACTCACTCTCTCGACTCAGAACCTTATTTAACGATCCCATGTTTGTTAGGACTGCTGACGGTATGGTCCCTACCCCAATCGCGCAAAACATCGTCGGATCTGTCAGGCAGGCACTGGGTTTAATCAGATCTAGCGTGCAGGAAAGTGAATCCTTTGATCCTATGGAATCAGACAAGCGCTTTAGAGTTAGCATGACAGATTTAACTCAGTCTATTCTTCTACCCTATATTTTCCATAAAGTTAATCAAAGAGCACCGAAAATTTCATTGGATTGTTATCAGGTCAGACGGCGTGATATGAATATCGAATTAGCATCAGGTAACTTAGATTTGGCTATTGATATTCCCCTTTCACCTGACGCTCAAATTAGACAAGCCCCACTCTTTTCGCATCCCCATGTATGCGTCGTAAGGAAAGACAATCCCCTTGTCGGTGATACCTTGGACTTACAAGCATACTTAAACCTCCATCATATCCACATTTCAAGCCGCCGAGGTGGATTGGGGCACGTCGATCTGGCACTCGGTAAAATGGGTAGGAGAAGACACATCGCTTTGCGGACACAACATTATTTAGCGACCCCTGAATTGGTCACAAAAACTGATCTTGCATTAACAGTGCCACAGGTTTTTGCCGATTTCTTGGTAAGCCAACTTCCAGTCAAGTATCTACCTATGCCCTTTGAAGTGCCTAATCTTGAATCTTATCTCTACTGGCATGAAAGCACGGATCAAGATCGCGCAAACAAGTGGATGCGGGATCTTTTAATGGAATTACCAAACAAGGTCACTTGGAACAAAGTAACTTAAGCGCACTTCTTATGATATTCACCGGCAGTCATATTCTCTCTGTTTCTCAGTTCGATAGGGCTTCAATTGATACGATCTTCGATGTTGCAGACAACATGCAGCCCTATGCGAATAGACAGAAAATGACCCGGGTTCTGGAAGGCGCAATTCTAGGTAGTATGTTTTTTGAGCCAAGCACACGGACCCGTGTCAGCTTTGGAAGTGCCTTCAACCTATTAGGAGGCGAAGTGAGGGAAACAACCGAAATAAAAGCTTCTGCAATAGCGAAGGGCGAATCTTTTTACGATACCGCAAGGGTATTGTCTGGATATAGCGATATCATCGTGATGCGCCACGCAATTGAAGGCTCTGTGCAAGAATTCTCCGAAGCCAGCCGTGTACCAGTATTAAATGGAGGCGATGGTTCAAATGAACACCCTAGTCAGGCGCTTCTTGATCTTTACACGATTAGAAAAGAACTCAGCGCTCAGGGCAAAACAATTGATAATATGCATATCGCGCTTATCGGGGATCTAAGATATGGTCGAGCTGTACACAGTCTGTGTAAGTTGCTTAAGCTATATAACAATGTCCAAATGAGCCTTATCTCTCCGCCTGAACTTTCACTACCCGAATCCTACATTTCATCTATTGAAAGTGCGGGTCACGCTGTTCTGGAAACTGAAGATCTACAAAATGGTGTAAAAGGAGCAGATATCTTGTATCTAACCAGAATCCAGGAAGAAAGATTTCCTTCTCAGGGTGAGGCCGATAAGTACAAAGGTATATTCAGGCTTAACCATTCTATTTATACAGAATTTTGCGAACCTAACACCGTTATCATGCACCCACTACCGAGAGATTCTAGGGGTAATGCAAATGAGCTGGACAATGACCTAAATGAGAACCCTAATCTGGCCATCTTCAGACAAACAGATAATGGTGTTGTCATTAGAATGGCGCTTTTTGCCCTTATTCTGGATGTGGTTGATCTGGTCGACAAATATGCCCGAGGTGTGAATTGGTATACAGCAAAAAGGTTCTAATTCTAAAAGCAGCTAGGCAAAAAGCACCTAGGAACAAATGAGAAAAATGAATGCACGTTAAATATGACAGTCTAAATTTCGGTTTCGATGAAACCCTGAATATGTTACGCGAGCAGGTCAACCGATTCGCAAGTGATGAAATAGCCCCTAGGGCAGCAGAAATAGATTCCAGCAACGAATTCCCCGTTGATCTTTGGCAAAAAATGGGAGACTTAGGTTTGCTCGGGGTCACTGTTAGTGAAGAATATGGCGGTGTCGGTCTGGGCTATCTCGCCCACGTACTCATCATGGAAGAAATTAGTCGTGCTTCTGCATCTGTCGCCCTAAGCTACGGTGCGCATTCGAATTTATGTGTGAACCAAATTTCTCGCAACGGCAGCGAAGATCAAAAACGTCAGTACCTACCAGATTTAATCAGTGGCAAGGCCGTTGGTGCATTGGCAATGAGCGAACACAATGCCGGCTCGGATGTCGTCAGTATGCAATTGAAAGCGGTCAAAGACGGTGACCATTATATTCTGAATGGCAGCAAAATGTGGATCACCAACGGACCTGACGCACACACTTATGTCATCTACGCAAGCACAGAGCCTAAGGAAGTCGCCAGAGGGCTGTCTGCTTTTATCGTCGAACGAGATGCCGCTGGATTTAGTCGCTCACCAAAATTAGACAAATTGGGTATGCGTGGCTCTAATACCTGCGAGCTGGTATTTGAAGATTGCCGGGTTCCTGCCAGTAATATTCTGGGCGGTAAAAACAAAGGAGCAAAGGTATTGATGAGCGGCCTCGACTACGAGCGAGTTGTACTCACGGGAGGGCCGATAGGCATCATGCAAGCCTGTATGGATGTCGTTACACCTTATATTCATGAACGTCATCAATTCGGACAGGCGATTGGTGAATTTCAATTGATTCAAGGAAAGATTGCAGATATGTATGCCAGAATGAACGCTTCTCGTGCTTATGTCTATGCAGTAGCCGCCGCTTGTGATCGAGGCGAAACCACCAGAAAAGATGCTGCAGCCGTGATCCTTTACTGTGCAGAAGGCGCAACTCAAATGGCACTGGATGCCATCCAGCTGTTGGGGGGAAATGGCTATATCAACGATTATCCCACAGGTCGATTGTTACGTGATGCAAAGCTCTATGAAATTGGAGCAGGTACATCAGAAGTACGAAGAATGCTTATCGGACGTGAACTTTTTAACGAATCAAAGTAAATGCTCTAGTAGTGAGCGATAATATCGTCATGAGCGCGTGATTTAAAATCCACTAGGACTGTATCAAGAAAAAGATGACAACAATCCAATCCAGAATCAATGTCAACTCCCAGGAGTATCAGGACAACTTTCAAGAAATGACAAATCTTGTTACGGATTTGCGTGATAAAGTCTCTGTGCTTTCAAAAGGGGGTAATGAAAAGTCTAGATCCCGACATATCGCCAGAGGAAAATTGTTACCTAGAGATCGAGTTGATGCCCTCCTCGATCCTGGCTCACCTTTTCTTGAACTATCTCAATTTGCCGCTTTTGATATGTACGATGGAGATTCTCCCTGTGGCAGCATAGTGACAGGCATAGGAAGAGTTGAAGGCAAGGAATGTATGATCATTGCTAACGATGCAACGGTTAAGGGCGGTACTTACTTCCCAATGACGGTCAAGAAGCATTTAAGAGCGCAGCAAATAGCGGAACAAAATCATCTACCATGTATTTATCTTGTAGACTCCGGCGGCGCTAACCTTCCACATCAAGATGAAATTTTTGCTGATAGAAATCATTTTGGACGAATATTTTATAATCAAGCTAACATGTCTGCTAAGGGTATTCCACAAATAGCCGCAGTATTGGGTTCGTGTACAGCCGGTGGAGCTTATGTACCTGCAATGGCTGATGAAAGTATCATTGTAAAAGAACAAGGCACCATATTTTTGGCGGGCCCTCCCCTCGTAAAAGCCGCGACGGGAGAGATCGTCACTGCTGAGGCATTAGGTGGCGGTGATGTGCATACCCGAATTTCTGGTGCCGCCGATCATTTAGCAACAAACGATAAGCATGCCTTACAAATTGCTCGACGAATAGTTTCAAATCTTAATAGAATCAAACCCAATCAGCTTGAACTACGAAAGTCTGAACTGCCTCGCTATGATCCAGAAGAACTCTACGGTATTGTTCCTCAAAGCTTATCAACGCCCTATGATGTTCGCGAAGTCATTGCCCGGATAGTGGATGGTTCCAGGCTAGATGAATTCAAGCAAAATTACGGCACAACCCTTGTTTGCGGATTTGCTCATTTACAGGGGATTCCAATCGGCATTATTGCGAATAATGGCATCCTCTTTTCTGAATCAGCCCAAAAAGGTGCCCATTTCATCGAGCTCTGCTGTCAACGAAACATCCCTCTGGTTTTCCTACAAAATATTATGGGATTCATGGTGGGTGAAAAAGCTGAAACAGAGGGCATTGCAAAACATGGCGCTAAATTAGTTACGGCTGTCGCTTGCGCCCAAGTACCAAAATTGTCATTGATCATTGGCGGAAGTTTTGGCGCGGGGAACTACGGTATGTGTGGCCGAGCTTACGACCCGAATTTTTTATGGATGTGGCCGAATGCCAGAGTCTCTGTCATGGGGGGGCCTCAAGCAGCGGATGTTCTCGCACAAGTTAAGGAAGATACTTCAGCAAAGCTCTGGTCAGAAGCCGAAAGAGAATCATTTCGAGCACCCATAGTTGATCAATACGAAAAACAGGGGCATCCCTATTATGCCAGTGCGAGATTATGGGACGACGGTATTGTGGATCCAGCCCAAACCCGTGACACCTTGGGCCTGGCCCTCTCCGCATGTTTGAATAAAGAAATTCCGCCGACAATGTTTGGCATCTTTAGAATGTAAACACCCATCCTTTTACACAAGACACTATTTTAAGAACACCAACATAAGTTTAAATGTGATGAAACATAAATTACTGATCGCGAACCGAGGCGAAATAGCCTGTCGAATTATTAAAACTGCCAAATCTATGGGCTGGGATACCGTTGCGGTCTATTCTAGTGCAGATAAATCCAGTCTTCACGTTAAGCTCGCAGATGAAGCCTATCTAATCGGCAATCCCTCTCCTGCCGAAAGTTATCTTGTCCATGAAGCCATTTTAGAAGCCGCTAGAACAAGTCAAGCGACGGCAATTCATCCTGGCTATGGTTTTCTTTCTGAAAACCCAGAATTCGCTGCAAAGTGCAGTGAACAGAATATTGTCTTCGTTGGTCCCCCTGCAAGCGCCGTTAACGTCATGGGGTTAAAAGGCGTAGCGCGTCAGTGTATGCAAGATGCAAACGTACCCGTGTTGCCCGGTATTAATAAAATTACAGATAAAACAACAATTGACGAGATTGCCGCACTAGGATTTCCCGTATTGATCAAACCCGAAGCGGGAGGTGGTGGAAAAGGCATGAAAATAGTTCACCGCGAAGAAGAACTTGAGGCTGCACTCGTGTCTGCAAAACGAGAAGCACGCTCTGCCTTCGGTAACGATAGTCTTATGGTAGAGAAATACCTTGTTAAACCTCGTCATATAGAAATCCAGGTATTTGCGGATCAACATGGGAATTGTATCCATCTTAACGAACGAGATTGCTCATTGCAGCGCCGACATCAAAAAATCATTGAAGAGTCCCCTGCACCCTTGTTCAGCAATTCACTGCGCCAACAAATGGGCGAAGCTGCAGTCTCGGCTGCAAAAGCAATAGATTATGTTGGTGCCGGAACTGTCGAATTTCTGCTTGCTGATGATGGCAAATTCTATTTTATGGAAATGAATACACGATTGCAGGTTGAACATCCTGTGACAGAGTTAATTACAGGCTTAGATCTCGTTGAATGGCAACTGAAAATCGCCCTGGGAGAAGCACTACCACTGACACAGGATCAAATTGGGATTCATGGACACGCTATGGAAGTTCGCATATATGCAGAAGATCCTAGTCATGATTTCCTCCCTGTTTCTGGCGAAATTAGCCATCTTCGACTACCTGAATCTATAATGAGCCTCTCAAAATTAAGAATAGATAACGGAGTTCAAGTAGGTGATCAAGTTGGGGTTTTCTATGATCCTATGTTGATGAAATTAATTGCCTGGGCACAAGAAAGATCACTTTGCATTGAACAGTTATCCTCTGGTATCTCAGAACTTGAAATTGCCGGTATCCGAACCAACAGAGATTTCTTACATCGATTGATATCACATCCGCCATTTCAAGCAGGAGGTCTTGGCACCGACTACCTAGATAACAACTTAGGACAAATTATTCGAGAAAAAGAACCCAAACAATTACTGATTGAAAAGTCTGCCATTTGTTTGTATCTCATCCATGAATATAATCAAGCTTCGAACACAGAAATAGGATTTCGCCTCAATGGGTCGTCTATAACAAAAATTGAAATTGAGTCAGAGGATGAATTACACGAACTCACTATTGAAACAGAAGAATCAAAATTCAAAGTTATTTTAGGAGATCAAAAACTACAGTGCCAGCTTGTTTCATGCTCTTTTGGTAAAGGCTCTTATGATGAAGAGTCTCATGTTATAGCGCCTTTTAATGACGCACCCTACAACAAAAATATCATCATCGATGTAGATCAAATTCAATATCGCTTTCGAATACATCAACGAGAAGATTCGATTACCTTGTTCTCTGACAAATACACTACATTCTTTAGTCTATCGAATGAAGAGCAATCACATAGTGAGGAAGAAGGTGGTGTCAATGCGCCTATGTCGGGGAAAATTGTTGAAATTTTAGTTTCCGAAGGTGAGAATATTGCTAAGGGCTCACCTATGGCCATACTTGAAGCCATGAAAATGGAACACACAATACGAGCGCCATATGACGGCATGGTGCAGGCTGTGCATTTTGCTACCGGTGATATCGTTAACGATGGCATTCCTTTATTCGACTTCCCTCAGGCGTCATAATCTTATGACCCTTCCAAAAACAGTCAGAATTGTTGAGGTCGGTCCACGAGACGGACTTCAAAATCAGTCCAAGCTAGTTGCGACAGAAGTTAAAGTTGAGCTCATCCAAAGGCTTTGTGATTCAGGTATCAAACATATTGAAGTTGGCGCATTTGTCAGTCCCAAATGGATACCATTAATGGCTGACTCCGCCGAAATCATTTCTCAACTAAATTTTAAAGATGGCATTATCTACTCTGCTCTCACGCCCAATACTAAAGGCATGAAAGCAGCCTTAAAATCAGGTGTAAATGAAGTGGCCATTTTTATCGCTGCTAGTGAAGCTTTCTCTCAAAAGAATACTAACTGCTCAATTGAGGAGGCAATCGAGCGAGCAGTTCCAGTGATAAAACTCGCACAAGAAGCAGGTATTCAGGTTCGGGCATATATTTCATGCGTCATGTCCTGTCCCTATGAAGGAGACAATATCAACCCAAACGCTGTTTCTGAATTATGTGCAAGACTTGTTGATTTAGGCTGCTATGAAGTGAGTCTCGGAGATACGATTGGACGAGGAACCCCCTTCAAAACCGAAAGATTGATTAAAGCCTGCCTAAGCAAGGTTGACGCACAACAAATCGCGGTTCATTTTCATAACACCTACGGTCAGGCTCTCGCAAATATTCTCACTGCAATGAGATTAGGCATATCAACAATAGATAGCTCAGTTGCAGGACTAGGGGGGTGTCCTTACGCAAAGGGCGCGACAGGTAATGTTGCGACTGAAGATGTTCTCTATATGCTTCAAGGCTTTGGAATTGAGACAGGTACTGATATGGATAAACTTGTCGATACGGCCATTTATATTACCGACAAAATAAATATCCCTATGGCATCCAATACTGCCAGAGCTATCGCGAACAAAAGAACCTAATTGAAGACAAAAGGGACACAAAATTGAAAAATTTACTCATAGCAGAATCTGCTTATCACAGATTAAAAAACGAAATTGATCTGCACAAGGACAAGTTACGAATATATACCTTAAGTGCAATCGGTAAAATTCAACTTGAATGCGAAGCAGTTGATGCCGATATTGAAACGTTAGATATCAACCTAGGCTGGTTTTCCCGTGATCTGATAGAGGATAAAACGAGTCAAACTTTTGCCGTCAATATGTTGAAGTCACCTAAGCTTGAGTGGATGCAAACCTTGTCAGCAGGTGTTGACCACTCCTTTTTTAAAATGTTGGGCGGAAAAGGCATTCGCCTTTGCAATAGCGATGCCCAGGCCCCCGCGATTGCAGAATACGTGTTAGCGAGTGTGATGCACCGATATCAAGGCTTTGACATCAGGCGACAATACCAAAATGCCAAAGAGTGGAAACACAATGACTTCAGAGAAATCTGTGATTCAAACTGGTTAATTATCGGTTTCGGCAATATTGGTAGTCGAATTGGTAAAGGCGTACAGGCCTTAGGAGGTCGGGTAACAGGCGTGAAAAGAAGTGTTGCCAAAGTAGATGGAGCTGATCAAATCATTACTTTTCAAGATATCGCGGATAGCTTGCCTCAGCAGGACGTCATTGTATTATCTTGCGCCCTAACAGATGAAACTAGAGGCATCATTAATCACGATTTCTTAAACGCGATAAAACCTAATGCAGTTTTGGTCAACATCGGTCGAGGAGATCTGATTGATGAAACCGCCCTTTTAGGCGCATTGAACAATGACCAATTAGATTACGCGATACTGGATGTTTTTGAGACAGAACCCTTACCTGAAGCAAGTGAGTTTTGGCGTCATGAAAAGGTGCTAATGACACCTCATTCTTCTAATCGCGGGTCTGGGACTAATGGGCGTGGCGATACATTGTTTCTCACAAACCTGAGTGCCTATCTCAACAATACCAAATTAAAAAACGAAGTCTCGATGTCAGATTTAGTAAAAGACTGATTTAACTAGTGCCCGTTCATAAACAGGTGAATTTGGCTGAAACTCGCAAAAGTAGATATCTGTTTGGTAAAAATTTCAACCAGTAAGTTCCGAGAAGGAACTTACAAGGGCAGTAGTCCGCTCGGTTTTAGTTTCTAGATGGACATTAACTACGCACGATCATCTTTAGGAGAACCCATCACCACAAATGTCGTGATTGAACGTACCTGAGGCAAGACACCCAGCACATCTGTATGAAATACCTTATACGAGAGTAAATCTTTAGTTTCTACTCGTAACATGTACTCGAAAGAACCCGTTACATTGTGGTATTCCCGAACTTCAGGAGAACGCGTTATCGCAGCTTCAAAAGCTTCCTGAGACGCCTTGGTATGGTCGGACAAACCAACAGCGAGATAGGCAGTGAACCCGATGTCCATTGCGATCGGGTTTAGAACAGCACGATAATGGCTGATGACACCTGATCGCTCGAGTTCCTGAGTCCTACGCAGACATGCTGAAGGTGACAAGCCAACCTTTGCTGCAAGTTCAGTATTGCTTATTCGGCCATCTAGAGAGAGGGCTTGCAATATATTTTGGTTTTTATTACCTATCACACCGATATATTGCAAGAATTTCGATATTTTTGCAATTTTTGCAAGAAAATATCAATGAATATGCAATACAATCACGTCAATTCAGCCCATTCAAATTTAGTGCCCTGAGACCCTTATGACATTGGAACTTTATACAGCCCTGATTGCATTTGCATTTGTCTCGTCAATTACACCTGGCCCAAATAATCTGATGTTGATGGCATCCGGCGCCAATTTTGGATTCAGACGCACTATTCCTCACATCTTCGGTATCGGAGCAGGGTTTATGGTGATGCTGTTACTCATTGGCATGGGCTTAAAACAGTTGTTTGACGCCTATCCCGTGAGTCACCAAATACTTCAAGTCTTTTGCTTGAGCTATCTCATCTATTTAGCTTACAAGATCGCTACAGCAACGTTTCCTTCGGCGCCTCAGCTTCTTTTAAATGAAGAGCCTCAGCCTCTTTTAAATACCAAATCAAAACCCATGACCTTTATACAAGCGGGACTTTTTCAGTGGGTCAACCCTAAGGTATGGACCATGGCATTAACGGGTTTAAGCGTATATTCCCCGACGAATACCCTCTCTTCAGTATTGATCGTAACCTTAACTTTTGGCGCAGTGAATCTGCCCTCGGTAAGTGTATGGACGGTACTGGGACAACAAATGCGTCGATTTTTAACGAACAATCGTAGGCTAAGAATATTTAACTTCGCTATGGCAAGTTTGCTATTACTCTCCGTATATCCAATTCTTAGTTCGTAGCATCTGAGATAGATAAAAGCTTTCGTGTTAGATAAAAGCTTCGGTCCCATACAGATACGCCTATTCCAAATAGCAAAGACAAAAAAAAAGGTTGCTCACTTTCATGAACAACCCTGCTTTTTAGATCTTACTTAGCAATTACTAGCCAAGCAGTGCATCAAACTCTGGAACAGCAACAAAAAGATCCGCAACAAGACCATAATCTGCAACCTGGAAAATCGGTGCATCTTCGTCTTTGTTGATGGCAACAATCACTTTGCTGTCTTTCATACCAGCCAAGTGTTGTATTGCACCGCTAATCCCGACTGCAATATAGAGGTCAGGAGCAACAATCTTACCTGTTTGCCCAACCTGCATATCATTGGGCACAAAACCCGCATCAACTGCCGCACGGGATGCACCAATAGCAGCGCCGAGTTTATCGGCAACCGATTCTAACAGCGCAAAGTTTTCGCCATTTTGCATTCCTCGACCACCGGAAATAATGACGCTTGCCTCTGTCAATTCGGGACGTTCAAGTTTAACGATATCTTCCTTAACCCAGGTTGATAATCCTGAATCAGTCCCCGTATCGATTGCGTCGATAGATGCACTACCCCCTTCTGCTGAAACGGGATCAAACGCGGTACCCCGTACCGTAATAACTTTGATGGCATCGACAGATTGAACTGTCGCAATGGCATTACCAGCATAAATAGGTCGCTCGAAAGTGTCTTCACTGACAACAGCACTAATATCAGAAATCTGAGCAACGTCCAATAAAGCAGCTACTCGCGGCAAAAAGCTCTTACCAGCAGTCGATGTTGGACTCATAATATGAGTGTATGCACTGCCAAGTTCAACGACCAAAGCCGCCATATTTTCATCAAGTTGATGAGCAAAGCATTCGTTATCCACTTTGATTACCTTAGATACGCCTTCTATTTTTGCGGCTGCTTCTACAGCAGCATCACAAGATGCGCCAGCGATGAGAATGTCGATATCACCGCCGATTTCTTTAGCTGCAGCTACGGTAACGAGCGTTGAAGGTTTAACTGATGCATTGTCATGTTCTGCAATTACTAGAATAGTCATTAAATCACCTTCGCTTCGTTTTTGAGTTTCTCAACCAGTTCTTCGACAGACTCTACGATAATGCCAGCTTTTCGTTCAGCAGGAGGCGTCACCTTTAAAGTCTTAATTCTAGGTGTAATATCAACCCCTAGATCTTCCGGCGTGTATTTGTCTACTTGCTTCTTCTTTGCTTTCATAATATTCGGCAGTGAAGCATATCGCGGTTCATTAAGGCGCAGGTCAGTCGTAATAACAGCGGGTAATTTAACAGTCAAAGTTTCAAGACCACCATCGACTTCTCTTGTGACTGTGACAGTGTCTTCACCCAGATCAACTTCAGATGCAAATGTCGCCTGTGACAAACCCGATAGTGCTGAAAGCATTTGCCCTGTTTGACTATTATCACCATCGATTGCCTGCTTACCCGTAATAATGAGCTGGGGCTCTTCTTTATCTACAACTGCTTTGAGTAGTTTTGCAATCGCCAAAGGCTGGAGTTCTTCATCAGTTTCGACATGGATACCGCGATCAGCGCCAAGTGCTAATGCGGTGCGGATTTGTTCGCCGCAGGCCGCTACACCAACGGAGACAACAATGACTTCCTCAACCTTTCCGGCTTCTTTGAGCCTTACCGCTTCTTCTATAGCGATTTCATCGAATGGGTTGACCGACATTTTAACGTTGTTTAGATCAACGCCAGTATTGTCGCTAAGTACGCGAATGCTGACGTTATAGTCAACAACACGTTTGACAGTTACGAGAACTTTCATGGGTTTCCTCTACACGTGAATAAAAAATCTTTCGCTTTTGAAATCAGCAGACTGCCTATTTTTACAGATTATCTGCTGATAAAGCTGTTTTTTAAGAGCGCATATCATGCCGGTTTATCCTTTATCGGTCAATAGCAGGAATAGCCATGTTTCTATGCTAAACCTCTAATATTTAAGTACTTATGGTGATAATCAAGCTGCTGAATTATCCTCAAAGGTTCTAGGGAACATTTCCTTTCGCTATTCAGTTTAATTACAATAGCGACTTGAAATATGAACAGAGCCTAGGAGAAAGACCCCGTGGAAAGAGAATCAATGGAATTTGACTTAGTTGTCGTTGGTGGTGGTCCTGCAGGTCTATCCACAGCCATTAAATTTGCACAACTCGCTGCTGAAGCAAATGAAGAATTTACCGTCTGCCTTGTCGAAAAAGGTTCTGAGATTGGTGCTCATATACTCTCGGGTGCAGTGGTTGAACCTCGAGCGCTAAATGAACTCTTTCCTGATTGGAAGAACATGGGTGCACCCTTGAGCAATCCAGTAACAGAAGATGACGTTTATTATTTAACGGATGAACGTCAGGGACTTCGTCTACCCAGTATCTTTATACCCAAAGCATTTCACAACCCAGGTAACTACGCCACTAGCCTTGCAAATTTGTGTCGTTGGTTAGGAGAACAAGCCGAAGAACTCGGCGTTAATATTTTCCCTGGTTTTGCCGCAAGTGAAGTGCTCTACAACGAAGACGGTTCAATAAAAGGGATTGCCACTGGCGACATGGGAGTTGGTGCCGATGGAGAGCACAAGCCGGCATTCCAGGCGGGCTACGAGTTACATGCTAAATACACCGTTTTTGCCGAAGGTTGCCGTGGTCATCTAGGCAAACAATTAATCGAAAAATTTAAGCTTGACGCCGACTCAGAAACCCAACACTACGGTATTGGTTTTAAAGAGGTGTGGGATATCGATCCCGATAAACATGTACCCGGTAAAGTGATGCACACCGTCGGTTGGCCATTGGGGCATTTCCCTGGTGGAGCGCTAGGTGGATCCTATCTCTATCATCTTGAAAATAATCAAATCACTGTAGGTTTGATTGTTGATTTAGGATATTCAAACCCTCATTTAAGCCCCTTTGATGAATTCCAAAGATTTAAACAACACAAGATAATTCGGCATTTCCTCGAAGGCGGAAAACGCGTTTCCTATGGGGCAAGAGCCGTTGTTAAAGGTGGGCTTCAATCGATACCAAAACTAACTATACCCGGAGCACTTTTAACTGGCGATGATGCGGGATTCTTAAATAACTTAAAACAAAAAGGGACGCATACCGCTATGAAGACAGGTATGTTGGCGGCGGAATCTGTTTTTGAAGCCATTAGATCAGGCTCCACTGGGGGTGAAGAATTAGATAGTTATACCACTGCCTACAGAAATTCTTGGGTTTTTGAAGAACTCTATGTCGCAAGGAATACCACAGCTTGGCTGCATAAATTTGGCCTGTTTATTGGTTCCGCATTGACATGGGTAGATCAAACTATTTTTCGAGGGCATCTCCCTTTCACCTTGGGTGATCCTAAGCCTGACCATGCCAGTCTTAAATTAGCTTCAAAGAGCAAAAAACCAAATTATCCGAAGCCCGATGGCATCATTAGCTTTGATAAATTATCTTCTGTGTTTATTACGAATACCTTTCACGAAGAGGATCAACCATGTCACTTGCAACTTAAAAATAGCGACATTCCATTGAGTACCAACCTACCCCTCTATGATGAACCGGCTCAAAGGTATTGCCCTGCAGGTGTATATGAAATTATTGAAGAACAAGACGGATCGAAGCGTTTCCAAATCAATGCGCAAAATTGTATCCACTGTAAAACCTGCGATATCAAAGATCCGGCCCAGAATATCAATTGGGTTGTTCCCGAAGGTACAGGTGGTCCGAACTACGGCAATATGTAGGGACTACTCATGTTTGTGATTGCCCATCATCAGCGATGGGCAAATACATGCTAAAGGTGGTACCACTGTTCACTTTTGATTTAACTTTCAATATACCACCATGTCCTTTTACGATGCCTTGAGCTGCAGCCAAGCCCAAACCACGCCCGGTAAATTTTGAAGTAACAAAGGGATCAAATATCCTATCAATTAATTCTTCTGGAATACCTCGACCATCGTCCGTAATACTAAGAACCGAGTATCTCTTTTCAGTTAAATCGTTATGATCAAAAGGAGAATCTCTGGTTTCGCTTAAGGTAATATCTACTTGACCCATGCCATCAGTCAAGGCTTCAGTGCTATTTCTAATGAGGTTGGTGATGACTCTGCCAATTTGCACCGAATCGCCACTAAGAACCGAATTCACTTTATAGTGCAAATTTATTGAAATACCGGATGTGAAAGTCGCTTCTAACATTTCAAGCGATTCTTCCAAAATACTTTGTAAACGAAATTGTTCAGTCCTGGTTATACTTTGGCCAACATAAGACAACATCTGCCCAGTCAATTCTGCCGCTCTATTACTAGAAGCAATAATCGCAGTTATATTCTCGGTTGACATCTGCATTTTTTCAAGGTCCATTAAGGCTAATTCTGCGCGACCCAATATTACAGTTAGCAGTCCATTGAATTCATGAGCGATTCCCCCTGCCATAATTCCTAGGCTAGATAGTTTTTCAGCCTGAAAATATTTCCGTTCAACTTTTTTTTTGATATCTTCGGCAGCAAGTTGTTCAGTGACATCTTTTGTAATCCACAAGCGGCCTTTAACATGGGGTCCAAGTTTGATTGGTAAGGAATTTCTTTGGAGGGTTCTACCATCCAATAATTGGATGACTGTTTCTTTTTCTATTTCATTACTCTGTCTTAGCTTGGCCAACTCTTCCATAAAATCACTAGGTGAAGTGACTTTTTTTGATGCGGCTATTGCACCCCCCAACTTATCATTGAGAACCGTCGAGTCAATATTCCAAACATCCAAGTAACGCTTATTATAATAAACTGCATCTCCATCGACATTACCCACGACGATACCTTCATCAATTGAACGAAGAATTACTTCAAGGACTTCTGATTGTTCCGTGATCTTATCATTCCGATTTACCAGTTCAGTGACATTCCTTAACCTAACACCAATACCCAGTGTTTCATCTTCATCGTTCTTTACTAAGGTACTCGTGATACGAAACCACTCAGGATGGTGAGTATCCAGAGTCTTAATTTGAAACGAGGCAGTTTCGTTCAATATCAGATGATGAAGAGATGCTTTACCCTCAGTAAAATCGTCCAAGTTAAATTTTTCTGCTAATAAATCTATGCCATTGCAACCCACATGCAATCGCTCTTTTCCAAACCACTCTAGAGATATTCCACTATAGACCGCAACAGAGCCATTAGGATCGAGTATCAAATAGGGATCTGACTCAGAATAAATTAAAGACCTCAGCGTAAACGGGCTTAAGGAGAATAAACCGTACCTGTATATAGCAATCACAAAAAGCATGTTCGAAAAACTAAAGCCAATTACAGTGAGGTCAATTTTGTCAAAAGCAAGCTCTGACATAAAAAGTATATTTAGCATGAGTGGCATAATGGAGGCGGCTAGAACAATACGTATCTGAATGAGGTGTGCTTTCTCTTTCACGATTCTATGCAAGTGTATAAAAACCAACAGACAGAATAGATAAATCCCATAGTGATAACTTGCAATCACGTGCCACAAGACTTGATAATCATTTCTTGAATTTAGGTTAGGGACAATAAATAAACCATGCCAATGGTTAGAAATAATCGCGAACCAAATTCCAAGTGAAACAAGAACAGTTATCTTTCTAAGTTTAGGTGTATCGAAAGTCATTCCAAAATTGATGTATTTTGCGAATGACAGAGTAAAATGTAACCAACTGATCGTCAGCAAAGTTGTTCCCGAGTACAGAACACTAACCCATATTTCGTAAACTTCTGGTGAAATCTTGAAGAACTGAGCCATTAATTCCCCGAAGCTCCAAATTGCAACACCAATGGGCACAAAGATAAGCGAAGGCCAAAGCAATTTAGGTGGCTTACGGAGGAAAACAATGACCGCTAATATTATACTAACCTGGAGTGCGATTAAGTCTAGTATGAGGAATAAGTTCATTTCCAAAATTATCTAATTATGCTCATGACATAGCATAGTACAAATAGAATCTGAGAGGAAAATCAAATCTCACTATATTACTGAAAGCTATCATCTTTACCGTCGATATTTTCTATCGGATAAGAATGCATCGAAATAAAATCTCCATAACTCCAAACACCTAAGCAGGTGTTCTCATCAATTTCTGATTGAATCATCAGGTCCGCCAATTGATAATAGACGTTTCTATTTAGCTTTCCCATTAATCCATCTCTAACTTCAATATAAGGCGTCGGTTCACCACTCTCAGCATCAATCACTAGACGAATTGGATTTTTACCAGAGACCTGAACTGTATCCGCCATATTGCTAGTCAGCACAATTTCTTGCTCTTTATCTTCTCCCTGAACATCCATCAATATCATCATAAAAGGGACATCTTCGACTACAATCTTGCATTTTTCGACCGGCGTGATCAAATAATAGCAATCATCGTTTTCAAGCCTTAACACCGAAGCGAAAAGATGAACCAATCGATGGCGCTTAATAAGGCCTCCTTCGTAATACCAATCACCATTTTTCTTAATGACCAAATCGATCTCTTTTACTGATTTTGGATTCCAGAGGTGAATAGGAGGCTTATTTTTTCCCTTAACGTCGTCGAGAACCTTGAGTAGTGAAAATGGCATTTCCATATGTTGAAATCTCGACTATATATAATACATAGGCGAAATTTTATCGCCGCTGTAGGTTGAAGTTTTTGATGACGTCTATAGCCAATATTACAACAAAAGAATCCACCGCTACCACTTAGGATGAAAATTCGTTTTGCCAGTCACACCCATCAATAAAGTACATGTAGCAGGTCGAATTATTTCTAGATCAGCGATCTATTCCGCCATAATTGCCTGTGCATCTGTTCTCGTTGGCACTATTCTCATTCAATCAGTTCAAACTTTAACCGCATTGTTTCTTGTTTGTTTCCTGGTGTTGTGTTGCCTCCTACTGACTTTTGAAAGAAATCGCCTTTTGCAGGTTAAGGAAGATCTAAAATACAAAGACTTTCTACTAGATGCAATTACAGATGTTTACTGGGAGTGGAATCTTCAAAGCGGAGCATTCAACTACAATACTCGCTTAACAGAAATACTAGAATACGACCCAAAGGTAAACAAAGACGCTAAATTTTGGAAGGAAAAAATCCACCCTATAGATAGACCTCAACAAAAATATCAATTATTCAGACATATCGCCGACGAGAGCATCCCTTACTATAGTGAGTATCGAATCCTCAATGCTGCCGGCGTATATAAATGGTTTGCAGGAAGTGGAAAAGTTGTTCTTAAAGATAACGGGGGGAAGGCAACATTAATGTGCGGTCGTTTAGATTGTATTCAAGAAAGAAAAGATCTGGAACAAAGTTTAATTCATGCCCATAAAATGGAGGCGCTAGGTCAACTGACGGGAGGTATAGCACATGATTTTAACAACATACTTGCATCGATATTAGGCTACACAGAGCTCGCACTCGACTCAAATCACGATCGGAGTATGGGCCGCTATTTAGAACAAATACAATTAGCTGGGCGGAGAGCCAAGAACGTGCTGCGTCAACTACTAGATTTCAGCAGACATTCCAAAGCAGAAACCAAACTAGTGTGTCTCCAAACTGAAATCCATGAAACTATAAAGATGTTACATTCAACCTTCCCTAGTACGGTCGAGATTAACGAACAATTTCCTCAAGGTGACTTCTTCTCACGCCTTGATCCAAACCAGTTACAACGTGTTCTACTTAATCTTTGTATCAACGCGAGAGACGCAATGTCCGGAAAGGGTATTCTAAATCTTTGGTTGGAATCACAAACAGTCCATCAGAAACGATGTGCTTCATGTCATGGCATCATAGAGGGTGATTTTCACATACTCCATATCGACGACAACGGCGAAGGTATTAATCCTAGAATACTAGATAAACTTTTTGAACCCTTCTTCACTACAAAGGAATTTGGAGAGGGAACGGGAATGGGTCTTGCTGTTGTTCATGGTGTTGTACATGATTACAACGGACATATAAATCTAACAAGTAAACTAGGTCACGGGACAAATATTTGTTTGTATTTCCCTGCAACCCAAACTAAACATACAGAATACAAACCAGAACAACTTTTATTAGTTGATAAGATTCAATTAGATAAGAACATTTTGGTAATCGAAGATGATAAATTTGTCTCTCGTTTCCTTCTAGACTTACTCGCCTGTTATGGCTGTGATGTTGAAGTCGCTGAAAATTCAGCGGAGGCTATTCATGCGATTTCAAGAAGTAAAAAAGAATACGATATTGTTCTTAGTGATCAAACCATGCCTGGTATTACCGGAACAGAATTAGCATCGAAACTTTACACCTTAAAACCTAACCTCCCCATCATACTTTATTCTGGTTCTCATCTGGATTTGGCACTTTGTCCAGACAATGTTCAAGAAGTGTTACAAAAACCGATTAATAACAAAAAATTAATTGAGGTCATCTCTCGATCCTCAGTTTCCAATGGCTGAATATTGGCTTAGTTTTTTTAGATAATCATTTAATGGAGGCCAAATAAGTGCAGTTTCATCTGGGCTGAATATACTGCCTTTAGTTTCGATTTGTAGGTGATCAACAATCTCTTCCGTGTTAGTCGAATAGATTAAAATATCCATTTCTAATACCGGGCGGCGTAACTCTTCGATCTTGATCTCTTTACTGGTAACAAGATCAAAACCTTTTCTTGCAATACGTTTTCTCAATATTGGATATACCAGATAGTCCATACCTGCATATTGCGCACTTTCAAAACTTTGCTGTAAAGTTTCTCTTTGCCCAGAAGTTTGGGTCTTAGGGTAGTATCGCCTGAAGACTTCGATTAACTCATCGTGGAACTGATCGTCGAACAAGGTTTGCTTTGGGGTCGCGATGTATATATCGGCATCGTTATCTATAGCCCAATGGTTTCCCGCATCCAAATTTTGCTGATCTACTAATCCCGTCCAAGCTATACCGCTCCGCCACTTGTGTGTGTTATCCCCAGTACATGCGCTGAGTAGAATTAGTAAACTTAAACCCAAAAACCTAAACATGACTCATCCTTTTGTCGTCTTCTCTGAGTATAGACCGTCATTTAGATTCTGATTAGGATGGACTGAGGTAAAATCTGTTTACTAGGCTATGAACTAGCGAGCATGTCAGAATTTCAAAGAAGTTCTTATAAATGGCAAAAGTCTATTTAAAATTTGTCCAGTGCTTGATAACTCTAAAATTAATTCCTCTCTATCGATTTTATCTTTTGACAAAGAGGAGGCGGATATAGCCCTGATTAACTTTCTCAGGGCTATATTCACAAAACCAATTACGGTGAAGATCACAATTACTGCTAATCATTACCTTCAAGTTCTAGTTCTTCTGCAGTAATCTCCGAATTACCAGTTCGCTGACCCTCTGCCTCTACTTCAACGCCTATCTGGGCGGCTGCAAAAAAATCAGCCCGGCTCATTCTCCTGTCAGATAAACTGCGATAAACTGTTGAGCTGTTGGTAACAACATCTACCCCAGCAATCGCAAGTGTTGATGCACCATCACTGGATTGCACTTGACCTCGCACAGAAATCTCATCATCCATGTCGTCACGTTCCAAACGGGTCGCTGTAACAGATCCATCGTCTTCCAGTTTACCGCGTAGTTCCACGAAATCACCGGCGGAAATGTCATCAAGATCGAAGAAGGTCACATCCAGATCGCTGTCATCCTCAAACTGAGTCGTAAGAGTGGTTACAATGGTGATACCCAATACAACTAGCCGGTCCGTGGCAGCATCCACGCTATCGACAGACGCTTCAAATCGGGTAGTTTGCTGGTTTTGGAATTCCACTTTACGCGCTACCAAAATTCCATTGCTATCAATTGAGCCTTCCACCTCTACTATTACATTGACTGCGAGCGCACTGGCATTACCATCCTCAAATATTGTGTTGGATGTAGTAGTGACCTTGATACCTAATACATCAAAGTCGGTAACAGATTCAAATCGCGTTATCGGGCCCTCAACCTCAACCTCAACACCATCATCCTGGGTGAAGTTCGACCCTTCCAATTCGACTCTGTCAGCAATTAGTTCCCCACTTGGCCCAAAGCTGCGGCCTTTTACTTCAACCTGATTTCCATCTGCTAGGCTGGCGCCATCAAAATCCTGAAAAATCGCACCCGAGAAATCAATGGATTGGTTACCCAGATTAAATGTTGAATTATTGATGTCTAGATTTTTAACAATACCCTCTAACTCAAATTCACCACCTTGAGCACTTGACTCAACGTCACCTTCGAGTTCTAGTTCTTCCGCAGTAATCTCCGAAGTATTAGTTTGCTGACCCTCTGCCTCTACTTCAACACCTATCTGGGCGGCGGCAAAAAAATCAGCCCGGCTCAGGCTCACATCAGATTCACTGCGATACACTGTTGAGCTGTTGGTAACAACATCTACGCCAGCAATCACAAGTGTTGAGACTCCATCACTGGATTGCACTTGGCCTCGCACAGAAACCTCATTATCCACGTCATCACGTTCCAGGCGAGTCGCTGTAACAGATCCATCGCTTTCCAGTTTGCCGCGTATTTCCACGAAATCACCGGCGGAAATGTCATCAAGACTGAAGAAGATTACATCCAGATCGCTGTCATCCTCAAACTGAGTCGTAAGAGTGGTCACAATGGTGATACCCAATACAACTAGCCGATCCGCGGTAGCATCCACACTATCGACAAGCCCTTCAAATCGGGTAGTTTGCTGGTTTCGGAATTCCACTTTACGGGCTACCAGAATTCCATTGCTATCAATTGAGCCTTCCACCTCTACTTTTACATTAACTGCGAGCACACTGGGATTACCACCCTCAAATACTGTGTTAGATGTTGTAGTGACTTTGACACCAAATACATCGAAGTCGGTAACAGATTCGAATCGCGATATTAGGCCCTCTACCTCAACCTCATTATCGAGGGTGAAGTCCGACTCTTCCAGTTCGACTCTGTCAGCAATTAGTTCCCCACTTGGTCCAAAGTTGCGGCCTTTTACTTCAACCTGATTTCCATTCGCTAGGCTGACACCTTCAAAATCTTGCAGAATCGCATTCGAGAAATCAATGGATTGATTACCCAGATCAAATGTTGAATTATTGATCTCAAGATTTTCAACAATACCCACCAGCTCAAATTCACCACCCTGAGCATTAGACTCAATATAAGTGGCTACAATTTCTCTGTTGCTGTTAAGAAATCCGCTGACTTCTATTACGTCACCAACATTCAATCCAGCTAACGACTTTGTATTGACACTATCATCAAAAACGGTATCTCCATTGACCAAAATACTTTGGCCCAACACAATAATGGTATTTCCGATAATGCTGGTTATCGGACCCTCAACACGATCGTTGTAATGTATGCTGTCAGCTGTACCAGTAACACCATCATCATTTTTATTACCTTCAAGGGTAACTACCTGTCCCACCCTGAGATCGGTTTCATTAGTTATTTCATCGTCTGACAGTATTTCTGCAGACCCAGTCTCGTACTCTACCCCGTTAACAAACACGCTGCCAAATCCAGTGACGATACCTGTCGTTATTATCGGACTAGAACTCGGAGTGGTGGGCGGGGG
>JAESSY010000008.1 GCA_016763855.1 Pseudomonadales bacterium | reverse complement strand
TAACAGTTTATTCAGAAGAACCTTTCCGACTATCACTTTTCTCACTATCACAATTGCCTGGCAGCAAGGGAACGATCACTTAACGTTATTTTTCAAAGCGTTAACTGAGTGTTCAGCCTGCTATCGAAAGGTGATAGTGAGAACAGTGACATTGATCAGAAAAATCTCTTCGCCTGATCATATATTTTTATTCTTTAAACTTCAAAGACTTACACCACCACAAAGTGATAGTCGGAACGCTTCTGCTGATGTCGGCAGCTTGACGTATCCCAGATCATCATCAATACTGTACATAACAACAGTATAAAGGCAAGTATCATGGACGATATTCCCCAACCGATCAAAATGGGTTCGCCTCGGTTCCTCGATCAATTGCGTATCCATATGCGTAAAAATGGCCTCGCCTATAGGACCGAACAAACCTATATTCACTGGATAAAGCGTTTTATCTTCTTTCATAACAAACGCCACCCCAGGCAAATGGGCAATGTCGAGATTGAGGCGTTCCTTGGCGATCTGTCTATCAACCGATTTTGTTCAGCGAATACCCAACGCACTGCCCTGAATGCGTTGGTGTACCTGTATAAGCGCTTTATGGGTGTCGATGTCGATAATCTTCAATATACCCCAGCACGGACCCATCGTCGCCTTCCGGTGGTCTATAGCCGCGAAGAAATAACCAAAATCTTATCCCATCTGCGAGGCGTCCATCGCTTACAGGTAGCGTTAATGTATGGGACTGGGATGCGAAAAGCTGAATTGTTGTCTTTGCGCATTAAAGACATCGACTTTGGCAGTAACAATATTTTTGTTCGCAGCGGTAAAGGTAATAAGGACCGAGCCACCATGTTGCCACAGCGATTAATACCCGCTTTGACGGCACAAATCGAGACCGTTGAGCGATTACATGCCCAGGATATCAGCGATGGATATGGTGAAGTCTTTTTACCCGATGCACTGCAAAGAAAATACCCCCGCGCAGCCAGAGAAACGGGTTGGCAATTCCTGTTTCCTTCGACCAATATCGCTTGTGATCCACGTACGGGTATCCTCCGTCGCCATCACATGCACCCCTCAAGCCTGGGAAAACAATTGACGCGCGCTGTACGCGCTGCAAACATCAAAAAACCTGCACGCTCTCACAGCTTTCGACACAGTTTTGCTACCCATTTACTTGAAGCAGGATATGACCTAAGAACTATTCAGGAGTTACTGGGTCATTCAGATGTTTCTACCACTGAGATATACACCCATGTTGTTAATCGAGGAGGCAAAGGGGTACTGAGTCCCGCTGACAGCCTGATGACTTAGCGTTGATGTTATTCAGCCTGAGCACTTAGTGATAAAACTCAAACACCTATATTTAGCGTGGGACAGGTGGGACACCGGGACAAGCCTCGTAATCACTGGCTTTGCACCATCCCGGTCATCATTTTCCCCTGGGACAACTGGGACAGCTGTCCCGCCTGTCCCACGCCATCCCACCGATTGATTTAGCTGAAAGCCCCGGTATTACTGCCCCTGTCCCGGTGTCCCACCTGTCCCACCACTATTTACACCGGGCAGTTCAAAACTCAGTAAATCCTTTTTCACCGCATAGCGACGCGGTCGCCCTTGGAGGTCGGGCAGCGTCACTTTCGCCTTTAGCCGTTGTCCATCGTTAGTGAACAACAAACCCAGTCTTTTTAACTCCCTGGCCACGTCCTCCGGCGGGTAGCCATCACAGGCACGCTTAAAGCCCTCGTCAGTAAACACATAGATGCTCTGGTCGGAAAGATAGTAACCCGCCATGTCATGTGTCACAGGTTGATAACTGGTAGCGGTGCAAGCGTTCATAAACTTGCTGTCCTGATAGCGCGATATAAAGTCCCGCACAGCCAGTACACCGCGCACATCTTCATCAACCGCGTTATTCAACCAGGCCGAACAGGTCATTTTAACAGCGGCTTCGATATCAGCCCGAGAGAACGGCAGAATGCCAAACTCGACTGCCAACTGACCCGCGACCATGACCAGGGCAAAACGTCGCACACTGCGCTGTTGATCTGCGGCAAGGCTTACGGGCGATTTTAATTTTTCTTCAGCCTCTGCAAGCATGGTTCTGATACGGTAGCTGAGTGCCTGACCATCGGTTTCACAGCCGATCAATTTGCGTATAAACACGGGTGCGGCTGTGCCATAACAGTTGCCACAGGCCCGCTTTAATTGATCCGCAAAGTGGCCCGGTGCTTGCCCATGGGAGTTTTCGATAATCTTACCGGACACAGGGATATCTATTAAGCGGTTCAATTGACCGGCCTTCACCGGTTTACCCGTTTCTCCCATCTTTTGCTGGGCTGATATCTCACCGCTGGATAAATACACCATAGTCCAGCTACGCCGCCGTTTTAACTCGCTGTCTTTTGAGAGCCTGGCTTTACCCTGGCCTCCAGACAAGTTATAGACCACCTTGCCAAAGTCAAAGGCATCACAGGTAGCCATTTCGTCAAGCACCAGCAAGCCATCGTTGTAAGACACTGCCAGACCTTCCAGGGCATTGGCTGTGGCATTCCAGCGTTGAATATAGGCATCGGGGCTCGCTGCTGGATCAGATCCATTGCCCCAAACACTGGCCGCCACCTGTAGCGCGGTGGTTTTGCCCTGACTACTTTTGCCATATAGATGGAAGCCACAACAATCCATACCTGCAAAGCTCAACAATGGCCCGGTGAAAGCCACCGCCAGGCTAAACAGAAGCACCGGGTTGTCCTCACAGAAGTGGGCCACCTGAGCTTGCCACTGCTCCAGCGTGCCCTTGCCGTGCAAGGTATCGCGACTGGTGCAGTGTTGATCGGTCTGGAAAACAATATTGTGATCCGGTGATAAGGCAATCACTTCAGTCGGTAGGGTATAGACCAACTCGTTAGCATTAGGGGAGTTTGTTCGCCCATTCACCCAGCCGGTCTGGGCAACGGAGCAGAGCCGAATACCGGAGTTAAAGGCTGCCAGGTAGTCCAATAAATTAGCGGAGCAGCGTGGCGATATCTGTAGCCCTTCGGAGGCGAGTTGTTTGATAAAACTGGAGTTGCGGCCCTCCTGTAGGCGCGAGGCGGGAAAGGCGCGTGCATGTAACTTACCGTCCTGGTCGAGCCATTCCAGTTGAGTGCCCCACTCACCAGCGTTGACATCTCGGGTTTTTGCCACTTCAACAATGGGGCCGCTGATACGTTGCGGCTCACCCTGTTTATCAAACTTGAACACGCCTTCGGGTGTG
>JAESSY010000091.1 GCA_016763855.1 Pseudomonadales bacterium | reverse complement strand
ATTCAAAAAGCCACACTGAACGATTTATGGGCGGCTAATAAACCAGAGAAGAAACGTATTTGATGGATAAAGCAGAAGATAGCTCAGACTATGACAACTTAGCAAAACAGTGGCACGAAGCCATTGGTTTGTCTGGTAAGCGTCAAAAGGTATGGGAGCACAAAGGGAAGATGGTCGTTGATCGTTATCGTGATGATCGACCAGAAGCAGACACCAGTAAGAAATTCAATATTCTCTGGTCAAACGTTGAGACATTAAAACCCTCTCTATATTCACAACAACCAAAGCCCCAAGTCACACGCCGATATAAAGACAAAGACCCCATAGGCCGTGCCGCCTCAGAGATATTAGAACGCGCACTAGAATATGGCATTGATGCTTATGACTTTGATTCGGTAATGAACTCTTGTGTTCAAGATTACTTATTGCCGGGCCGAGCGACTGCAAGAGTTAAATACGTCCCTACCTATGGCGATACAGAGGGTGAAGGAGAAGAAGCATTTAGCCCCGTGGTCTATGAAGAGGCTGTTTGTGATTACATTTTCTGGAAGGACTTTAGACATGGCCCTGGTAGGCGTTGGGAAGAAGTCACATGGATAGCCTTCCGTAGTTTTCTATCGAAAGACGAGCTAAAGAAGCGTTTTGGTAAGAAAGCCGCCAAGGTAGAGTTCGATTATAAGCCCGATGATATTGGCGAAGATGACGAGCAATTCAAGAAAGCGATTGTTTGGGAGATATGGGACAAGACCAGCAAGAAGGTGCTATGGCTGGCCTCCAGCATGTCCGATAAATTGCTAGACCGGACTGACCCGCCTTTAAATCTACATGGGTTCTTTCCCTGTCCGCGACCGCTGTTTTCATTGGTGACCAATGACAGCCTAACCCCTGTACCTGATTTCGTTGAGTATCAGGATCAAGCCGATGAACTAGATGAAATGTCTGGTCGCATTGGCGCATTGGTGAAAGCCTTAAAGGTCGTGGGTGTTTATGCTGGCGAAGCCCCTGAAATAGCCAGAATGCTCAGTGACGCCAATGATAATCAGCTGATACCCGTTGACAATTGGGCAATGTTTGCCGAGAAAGGCGGCGTTAGGGGAATGATTGATTGGTTCCCTATAGAACAAGTAGGAAACGTTTTGTTAGGGCTGTATCAAGCCAGGGATAAGACTAAGCAAGAGCTGTACGAAATAACCGGCTTGTCTGACATTATCCGTGGCGCGAGTGACGCTAAAGAAACTGCTACCGCACAGAGAATTAAAGGTCAGTTTGCTTCGATGCGATTAGGCGACAGACAGAAACAAGTGGCTATATTCGCCCGTGACATACTCAGGCTAAAAGCAGAAGTAGTTTGTGAGTTGTTCCAGGTAGAAACCCTGCAAATGATGACCGGGGCGCAGCATTCAAAAGAAGAATGGGGGCAGATCGTAGAATTATTACGCAACGATCCACTCCGAACCTATCGTATAGATATAGAGACAGAATCGACAGTTAAGGTTGATGACGAGGCAGAGAAAGCTAGCCGCTTAGAGTTTGTGACCACGATTGGAGAGTTCTTAGCCCAAGCCGTGCCGTTTGTGGCTGAAAATCAGTCGATGACTCCGCTAGTGAGCGAAATGCTCCTATTTGCTATCCGTGGCTTCAAAGTAGGCAGACAGCTAGAAGGTGCCTTCGAAGAAGCGGTGGAAGGACTGCAACAGAAAGACGAGAACCCTCAGCTAGCTCAGGCTCAACAAGCTATCCAAATGCTACAACAGCAATTGCAGCAAGTGACGGAAGGCCGTGAAGCCGAAATGTTCGAGATTGATAAGCAAACCAAAGTCACTGATATCGAGGTGAAGCGAGCGGAATCACAGGCCAAGCAAGCGCAGCTACAGGCCGGGCAAACCGAAGTGCAATCCAAACAAATGCAGACCCAAAACCAATTAGAAATAGATCAAGCCATTGCACAGGCTGACGTTCAATTGAAGCGCGCTCAAGCACTCAAGGCGGCGGAAGAAGCCAGAGCACAGGATATTGAGAACGATGCCGTAGAGAGCGGAATTAGCGATTTAGTCGAAGGTGGTGAAATGGACGCCTTACAGGGCCGCATTGATAAAGCTCGCAATGTTGTGGTTGAACTAGAGAATCAGGCCCAAGGCCAACCAGAAGGCCCGAAAGTGATCAAGATCATTCGTACCGAATCAGGCTTAGAGGGCGTGATTGCCAGTGCTGACGGTGGCGAACGTAGAGTAGTGGTAAACAATACCGAAGATGGCATGGAAGGCATTGTTGAGGGTGAAGATGGGTAAGTTAGCTAATTTAAAGAAAACTGTTGATAGCAAGAACAAGCCCCAACGGGTTTATAACGCTAGCGATTTATGGCGGCAAATGAAGGCAAACAAACGCGAGCAGGCACTTAAAACCATACCGGAGGTGATCTTTTGAAATCATTTATGAAGCTCGATACTGACACTATGGTTATTTCTAGGAAAGTGTGGATGGAGAACAGGTCGTTTCATCTAAAGAGGGCCGTGCGCTTGCTTAAGGATGGGAAGGGGTTTCCTCCGTGGTGGCAATCGGAGATTGAATGGCTAGAAAAACAGCTTGGAGAAGATAATGCCCATATACCCCTGCAAATGTGAATGCGGCCACTATGAAGAAGTCTTTCGTACTGTAGATAAGTACAGGGACTTGCCTAGTCATTGCGATAAGCAAATGAAGCGCTATTTCACACCTACTAACGTCATGGCCGACATGAAGGAGTATCAATCGCCTTTAGACGGTTCAGTGGTGAGGTCAAGGAAGCACCATAGAGATCACATGAAAAGGCACGATGTTATTGAGGTGGGTAACGAGCGAATTAAACCGGGCCTTAAGAAAGACTATAACCCTGGAAACATTAGAGGCGACATACAGGGAGCCATTAACGATTTAAAACGAGTGAGTTAATTTGTAACTCGCACACAAGACCCGCTTCGGCGGGTTTTTTTATGGAGAAAGGAAAATGAGCGAAGAAGGCATTGCAGAGCAACCAGCCGATGATTTGACCAGCGAGCTAGAAGCCGCGTTTGAGGAAAGCGAAGCGGAACCAGTTGATTCCGAAATCATACCGGAAGAAGAAAGCGAAGAAATCATACCGGAAGCAACCGAACAGACTATTGAGCCGCAAGTAGAGCCAGAAGTAACAAGCGCGCCCGATAATTGGAGCGACGACGACAAAACCACCTTTTCGGCATTGTCTGAGCTAGGCGACCAAGGCAAAGCTGCACAGGAGTTCTTGTTAGATCGTCATAAGTCTATGGAGGGTGACTATACGCGCAAGAATCAGGAACGTGCCGATGCAATGAGGGAGTTCGAGCCTATACAGCAGGCTTTTGAACCCTATACGGCTGTGCTACAGGCTCAAGGCTTAACGCCAGCGGCAAAGATACAGCAATGGGCGCAGATAGAGCAAAACCTTGCCAGCAATCCCGCAGAGACTATCCAGTGGTTAGCACAACAAAACAACGTTGACTTAAACAACATGGAATATCAGCCGGAAGTGAGTCCAGAGCTGACCGGGCTAAAAAGAGAATTACAGGATTTGCGAAATAGCATTACTCAGCGAGAGCAAGCTGACCAGCAAACCCGCATGAACACGATAGGAACGCAAATATCAGAATTTAGCGAAATGACAACGGAGGCCGGTGATCTGGCACATCCTTATTTCGCAGATGTCATGGACGAAATAGTGGCATTAGCTGGAGCCGAAAGGCAGGCAGGCAGGGAGCCTGATTTGGCAGCAATGTACGACAAGGCCGTTTGGATGAACACATCGACAAGAGACAAGCTGATTACTTCGCAGAAAGCAGCGGAAGAAAAGCAAAAACTTGACGATGCCAGGCAGAAGGCGGCAAAAGCAAAACACGCATCATCAAGCGTTAGCGGTACACCCGACGGGGCCAGTCCGACAGACGATTTAGATTTGCGCGAGCAATTGGCCCAGGCATTCAGCTAGGGCAACTAAATACGAGGACTAGCCTATGGCTTCCCCAAACCTGAGCGAGATTGTCACAACTACAATCCGTAATCGCTCGAAGAAGTTGGCCGATAACGTGACCAACAATAACGCACTGTTGATGCGTTTAAACTCAAAGGGTAATTCAAAGCCTTTCGGCGGCGGTAGAAATATCGTGCAAGAGCTGGAATACGCTGAGAACAGTACCTACAAACGATATTCAGGCTATGAAGTACTGGATATTTCACCCTCCGATGTAATGACAGCGGCAGAGTTTGAAATCAAGCAAGCTGCGGTGGCCGTTACCATTTCTGGCCTGGAAGAACTCCAGAACAGCGGCAAAGAGCGCATGATCGACTTGCTCGAAAGTCGTATCAAGAATGCTGAACGCACCATGTATAACAACATGAGTACGGATGTCTATTCAGATGGTACGGCAGACGGTGGTAAGCAAATTGGTGGTTTACAACTGCTGGTTTCAGGTGCTCCAACATCAGGAACAGTGGGCGGCATTAACCGTGCTACTTACTCGTTTTGGCAAAACCAGCTCTATGATTTTTCCGTAGAGACAGTGACCGCTAGTGCTACCACGATACAAGCTGCAATGAATGAGCTTTATCTACGTTGTGCCCGTGGTTCTGATCGTCCTGATCTGATCGTAGCTGATAATGTTTACTTTGGCTTCTACTGGTCATCCTTACAGGCTAACCAGCGATTCACCAACGAGAAACTCGCTTCGGCTGGGTTTGATAACTTGCGCTTTATGGGTGCTGATGTTGTCTTTGATGGTGGTCAAGGTGGTGATGCTCCGGCCTCAACGATGTATATGCTGAATACAGACTATATTTTCTGTCGGCCTCATCGTAATAGAAACATGGTTCCGCTTGATCCTGATCGTTTTAGTACCAATCAGGACGCAATGGTTAAGCTCATTGCATGGGCGGGTAATATGACAACTAGCAACGCTGCGCTTCAAGGCGTAATGCACGCTTAATAGGAGAATTTATCATGGCTTATTTACAAGGTATTGATCCTACTAAAGTCTATGCGTCAACTGATACACAATTTGACTTCGCGGTAAATACCATTGGTATTGACGCTGATGGCAAGGCGTATCAGTTCGTGAAGGCTAACGGTGTGATCGCAGTAGGTGATGTTGTTGCAATTGACGAAGTAGGCGATGCGGATCAGGTCACTACGACTGTCTCCGCTCCCGGCACAGGCCAGGGCTTGCCCTGCGGTGTTGGCGTTGTTGCTTTGGCTGATAACGAATGGGGCTGGGTACAGCGTCAGGGTGTTGTCGCTGCCATCAATATTGCTACTTCGTGTGCTGCCCATACAGCAATCAATTCGACTGCCACAGTAGGTCGTTTAGACGACGACGCAACTGCTGGAGCGGAAGTGATTGAAGGCATAACAACAACAGCGGCGGAATCCTCTAATAGTGCAGCCGGTATTATTAACTGGCCGTACATTGGAGTCACGCTATAACTTAGCAAATGACATAACTTATAGGGGCTTCGGCCCCTTTTCTTTTTGAGGAAGCACTATGAGTCAGTCTGTCCCTATATTTAAGACCCAGGCTATAGAAATTAAAAGTCGATCAGCCCAGGAGGGTCGGCCAATATTTGAGGATCGTGAATTTGTAGAAATACACATTCCCGGCGATAACAAATCAGTCGTTGTTCACAAGGTCGATCAGATCCATATAGATCGGTGGCCGGAGCAATACCGTGCTTTTAAAGACGGCAGCGAAGTCCCGCTTGAAGGCTCTCCAGTGAAGGAATGGCCTATCTTGACGGCTAGCAGAGTAGCTGAATTACACGCTTTAAAGATTAAGACCATTGAGCAATTGGCTGAACTAAAGGACGCCTCTATTGATCGTATTGGAATGGGTGGGCGTGAACTGGTAAAGCAAGCCCAAGCTTATCTGGACGTAAACAAAGACACAGCTAACGCTCAAAAGTACGCGGCGGAGAATGAAAAGTTACACGATGAAATCGACATGCTAAAGGCTCAGATTAAAGAAATATCTGACTCGATTACTGAGCAGAAAGAGCAGAAGAAAGGCAAAGCCGCATGAGTTTATTAACGATATGCCAATCAGCGGCCAAGATGGTGCCGGTTGCAGCGCCCACAGTCATTGTAGGCAGTGCTAACGAGACATCTTCGCTGTTGTTAGCTTGCGCACAGGCCGAAGGTAAAGCATTAGCCCGGCGCTATAACTGGCTGTCGTTAGTCAAAGAACACACATTTAATACCGTAGCTTCTCAGGAAGATTACTCACTGCCGAGCGACTTCAAGCACCTTGTCAACCAAACCCTTTGGGATCGTAATAATTTCGAGAGCATAAGAGGGCCACTAAGCGCTCAACAATGGCAAGAATATAAATCCTCTGTTCTAGCGACTACGAACACGGTCTGGAAGCGTTTTAGAATCCGCGATGTATCTGGCACCGTTAAATTTAGCATTCACCCTACACCCGATTCAATAGAAACACAGGTATTTGAGTATGTGTCTGGTGACTGGTGTGAAACATCAGGTGGTACGGGTCAATCTTCATGGGCGGCTGATTCAGACGTAGGTGTACTTGATGAATACTTAATGGAATTGGGTATTAAGTGGAGAATATTAAATCGATTAGGTATGGCCTACGACGAAGAAAGAGAAGAATACGAACGGGAGGTATCGACTGCCGTAGCAAGGGACGGCGGCGCACCGATATTGAATCTTACGGGTAGGGCGCGTTATCACTTAATCGGCCCTGAGAATGTGCAGGACACTGGTTTTGGCTAGTCCCTATAAGCGTAAAAGACGCAGAGCACCTACCGCGCTACCTATTTCTGTACCCGCCCCTATGGGTGGTTGGAATACTCGCGACGGGCTAGACATGATGCCGCCCGAAGACGCTGTATTGCTGGATAACTGGATTCCTGGTACAAGCGACGTCGCTGTGAGGAGTGGTTACGCCAGCCATGCAACGGGGATGGGGTCGGGTAATGTTGACACTTTGGCCGAATATCATACGGGTACAACACGGAATCTTATCGCTTGTGCTAATGGCAATATTTACGATGCTACGGGGGCGCCTTCGTCTTTGGGCTCCGGCTTTAGCAGCAATCAATGGCAAGTCGCCAATTTCAATGGAAGTTTGTTTCTGGTTAATGGCACCGATGCGCCACAGGATTATGACGGCACCACGCTAAGTGCTACGGCATGGACTGGGTCGGGCTTAACTATTTCCGATCTTGTCGGGCTGAACGTCTTTAAAACTCGATTGTATTTTTGGGAAGAAGATTCACAGGACTTCTGGTATGCGGCCCCGGCTGGGGTCACAGGGACGCTAACCAAGTTCCCGCTTTCAAGAGTGGGCAATTTTGGCGGCAACCTCATCACGATGGGCACCTGGACGCATGATGGCGGTTCCGGCGTAGATGACCATGCTGTTTTTATTATGTCCTCTGGCGACGTTATTGTTTACCAGGGCTCTGATCCCGGCGATGCCGCTGATTGGTCGCTAGTCGGTGTTTACCGTATTGGCGTGCCTTTAGGTGTGAGGGGTGTGGCTAAGGTCGGTGGTGATCTGATGATCATGACTACCGACGATTATGTCTCACTCTCGCAGGTATTGGTAACTGGACAATTAGGCTCGGCATCTAAACTATCTGGTGCTGTAGTAGCCGCCTCTGATAATTCTTCTTTATTTGGCTGGCAAGTCATTATAGATCGAAAGAAAGAGCTGCTTCTCTTTAATGTGCCGGTATCGGCCACAGAATTCGACCAGCATGTTATCAATGTGCTGACAGGTGCGGCGGGAAGGTTAAAAGACATCCCTGCAAGGTGTTGGACATCATTCAATGGTGATCTGTATTTTGGATCAACCGATGGCGCTATTTACAAAATGACCGGCTCAACTGATGCAGGCGCGTCGGTTAATGCCGATGGTCGAGCCTCATGGACATCCTTTGGGACACCTACTAGAAAGCGAGTAACCGCAGCCCGGCCCATTCTTAGCTCTACCGGATTAGTGGATTACGCTTTCGGGATAGGGTCAGACTTTGCCGACGCTTTAACTCCGGCCCCAGCTACTGTTACACCTGTTTCCTCTCCGTGGGATATTTCACCATGGGACACTTCGCCGTGGTCTGCTGAATTCGTTGTAGGGGTGGGCTGGATAGTTGCTAGCGCCAATGGTCAAACAATTTCACCGAGGTTAAAGATATCAACGAAAGAGCCTGTGTCATGGTTGAGAACAGACTATCGGATAGAGAGCGGCACGAACCTGTAACACTACTTTATGGTGAGGACGGCTTAGTCGAAGAGTGGGTACGCAACCAGCTAGATATGAACTCAGGCTTTGGCGAATGTACGGCTATCGGTGCTGTATATAAAGACAGGTTAATTGCTGGTGTAGTTTACTACTGCTACCGGCATCCAAATATAGAAATGGCTATAGCGGCCATTAGTCCGCGATGGGCGACAAAGACCACGCTGAGAGCCTTTTTTGAATACCCCTTTGATCAACTAGGGTGTAATCGGGTAACGGTGCTGGTGGACTCAGACAAGGCTCAGGTAAGGCGTTTTGATGAAAGATTGGGATTTATTAGAGAAGGCACGTTAAGAGAAGCTAACCCTAATGGGGATGCGGAAATTTACGGCATGTTGAAAAATGAATGTAGGTGGATTTAGATAGCGCAAAAGCGCGGAGGATAGACCAATCGGAAAAAAAAGTGGGCCAAAGGCTCCTGATCCAGTAAAAACGGCAGATGCGCAAAGCAAGGCTAATAAAGAGGCCATTATTGCCTCTGCATTAGTTAATCGTTATGACGAGGTTGGCCCAAGCGGGTCTGTTACATGGACGAGACCTGAAGGGGTGCAAACGCAAACTGGTGTTGATGCCGGGAAATACGGGTCAACCACCCTTCCACAACCTCTGGACACCTCAGCAGAAGGCTTGTCTGGATGGACGCGCACAACATCATTAGGTGATTCTGAGCAACGCCAAAAGGAGCAGAGAGACTTTGTTGCAGAGGCCCTTGGTGGCGCTGCTAGTACGTTATCCGGTCAGATACCTACGGATCGATTTAGTTTGGATAATGTCAACGCTCCACCAAGCTTGAATTATGACGGCTTGCCCGCTGTTGATAAATACAGCACGGCGGGAATGAGAGATTTTGGTAGTTATGATTTTAACTCGCTTCCTGGCATGGAGGGATGGGACGCTTCATCTTTAGGTGACATGCTTAAACCGGAGGACTTTTCTGGTGATGCCAACAAGGTAGAAGGAGCCACTTATGACCGTCTACAGAATTTAATGAACCCCGGCTTTAATGAGCGAAGCAGGCGGCTAGATAATCGTCTAGCCGTCATGGGTCAGCCGGTAGGTGGTGAGGCTTACGGACAGGAAAAAGACAGGTTTGGCCGATTGCGTAATGAAGCTGATCTGAATGCGGCGCTTGAATCTGTTTTTGCTGGTAGGCAAGAGCAATCCCGAATGTTTGACCAACAGCTAGCAGGCCGCAGGCAAGGCATGGATGAAGGCGTAACCAGTGCGAATATGAAAAATGATATTCGTAGGCAGGGCATTAATGAACAGGGTCTTGCATTGGGTCAGGATCGGGCTGTACGGGCGCAACAATCACAGGATTTAGCGGCTCAGTTAGCCAGTCAACGTTCAGCAAGGGAAACAGCGAAAGACGAGGCATTGACTCAATACAATATTGATAACTCAAGGCGACAGCAAGATATCAGCGAAATGATGCTGGAGAGAACTCAACCCTTTAATGAGCTAGCGGCCATTATGCAGGGCTCCCCTGCTATTCAAGCACCAACAGCCCCGACCCCGGCCCAGTATCAAGTAGCGCCACCCGATATCACGGGTTTAATTCAAAACCAATACGCGACTAAATCAGCTAATCAATCCTCAAAGAAAGGCGGCCTTACTGACCTAGCGATGGCTGGAGCCACTGAATACGCTAGTGATCGACGGCTAAAAACCGATATTCAAGAGATTGGCGAAATTGAAGGTCATATGGTCTATAAGTGGCGCTGGAATGACAAAGCTGCGGCGCTGGGGCATACAGGCACAGGTAGTGGGGTTATAGCTCAAGAGGTCGAGAAATACGCGCCATCGGCAGTGATCGAGCGCAACGGCTACAAAGCGGTGATATACAGCGCATTATTTGAGGCAGCGGCATGAACCCTACCTTCATACAGCAAGACCCCGGCATAGAGCGTAGAAGGCGGTTAGCCGAGGCTATGCTGGCGAACCAAAAGACCGGCCCGGTACGAACGGGGATGGAAGGCTTGGGCAGAATGGCGCGGTCTTTAGCTGGTGGGTACGCTGTGCGTAAAGCGGGGAAAGAACAAGAGGAATACACCAGCGCAGCACAAGAAGATTTAGCGCGAATTATGTCTGATTACTCGCAGGATGTTAGACCGTTATCGCAACACCCCGGCACTCAAGATATTGCTACTCAGATTCAATTGAGCCAAATTGAAGGGGATAAAGCGGCAGAGGCAGCACATAACGCACGATTTAATAAACTTAAAGATATGGACATTAGCGAGCAGATCAAACAAAGATACCGCGAACCTAAAAAAACCAGTGTTATGCAGAACGCTGGAGCGTTGGGTTTAGAGCCAGGAACCCCTGAATACAATACTTACATTCGAGCTTCTACCAAGAAAGGCCCGCTGGTACAAATTGGCGGCAATTTATCTAAAGGCGAGGGGAAAGCGGACGAGAAATTTGGTGACGAATACCAAAAATGGATTACCGGCGGTTTTGCTGATGTACAAAAAAGTATCTCTCAATTAGAGGATGTATCAAAAGCCCTTGGGGAGCCTGACGCTAATCTGACCGGCCCGACAATAGGCCGCACACCAGATTTATTGCTGGAAAGAATAAACCCTCAATCTATAGCTACCCGCGAGGCTATAGAGGAAATTGTACAAAGGAATTTACGCCTGATACTGGGTGCTCAATTTACCGAGAAGGAAGGCACACGTCTGATTAAGCGGGCATACAATCCGAATCTTTCTGAAACTGAAAACAAAAAGCGAGTCGATAGGCTACTGATGCAAATTAAGACAGCAGCAGAGGCTAAACAGGCGTCTGTTGATTACTTTGCTAAACATGGGACGCTGAAAGGTTGGGCTGGGCATACACCACAATTAAAGGATTTTGATCCAGACAAGCAAACCAGCGAAACGGCACGGCCGACTATGGAAGAAATTGAAGCTGAAATACAGCGCAGGGGATTGTAGTGAGCCTGTCCGACCTTAGCGACGATGAATTGATGGGTTTACGCATCAATGGAAAGTCTCTTTCTTCGATGTCAGACGATGATTTATTGAAGGCTAGGAAGAAAAAAACCAATTGGTACGACGCGCCAAGAGCGGCGCTACAAGGGCTAACCTTTGGGCTGTCCGACGAAATAGGCGCTGGTGTTGCTGCTATTCCAGCGGCGATTTCAACCCGATCAAACCCGCTTAATGTCTATTCCGACATGCATAAAACATTGGGTGATGAGCGCAATCAGTACCGCAAGGAAAACCCAGGCAAAGCACTGTCATTAGAGTTAGGCGGTGGATTAGCTACCGGCGGTGTTGGTGCGTCGAAAATAATGGCGTCATTACCGTCAAAAATGTCTACACTAGGGAAATTGATGACAGTCGGCAGCATCGAGGGCGGTATTTATGGATCGGCGGCGGGAGATCAAGGGGAACGGATTAAGGGCGGCGCAATTGGAGCGGCTTTGGGATCGGCTGGTGCCCCCGTTGGGCAACTTGTTGGGAGTGTCGTTCGTGGTGTGGGCGGTTATGTGGCTCCTAAAGCCAGGCATGTCGTATTGGGTAGTCCTGGTGGGGATGCTAGGCGGGAGCTTGCTTCTATTCTTGCTAGGGAAGGCATCGATAATCTTGACGAACTGGCAGCACAGGGCGGTCGATTGCCTAAGACGCTGGCAGATGTCTCGGAAGGCGCGAAAGCTACGGCGGCTGGACTAGCTGCTGATATAGACAATCCAAATATAGCAAAAATATCAAATACCTTCCTTAGAGGCAGAAACAAAGCTTTAACTGATAGAACGTTATCATCATTAGACGAAGCTCTTGATTTGCCCTCAAATATCTCTGTGCGCGATGCTGTAAAAGCTGTAAGCGATGCAAAATCTAAAGCCGCATCGAAGCTATACGGAGAGGCCGAAAAAATACCCTATAACCCTTCTAAGTACGTCAAGGTGATGTTAGGGGAGAAAGGCCCAAAAGAAGTCAGGAAGGCGTTAAACGAAGCTGTACAGCAAGTAGGGACAATGAGGGCGGCGGGAGAACAAATAGGCCACTTTGAACTTATAAACCAACTTAAAAAGAATCTTGATGACCAGATTATGGCTCACATGCGAGCGGGCTCAAAAAATGCCGCTAAAAATCTGATTAAGGTTAAAAACAACATTCTGAAAGACATAGACGCCCAAAACCCTGCATACAAAAAGGCTAGAGATTCATTTGCTGGGCATAGCGCCCTGGAAGATGCCGCCGAAAGAGGGAAGGCGTTATTTAAGGAAGATATTGGTGATTTAGCCGATTACCTTAAAACCCTAAGCACCAGCGAAAAGCAAATGCATTTATTTGGTGTTAAGCAGGCCGTAAGAGATAAGTTAATGGCTGGTCGAGAAGGGACTATGACTCTTAATCGTATATCTTCACAAACAAATCTTGAAAGGCTGAGAACTGCTTTTCCTTCCAACAAAGCATTCAATACCTTTAAGCGCGAAATGGATGAAGAAGCAGCGGCGTTTGAAACCTATCGATTAATTAGCCAAGGGTCTAAAACTGGCTTAGTACAGGCCGCACAGCGCAATCTCGGCAAGCAATCGATTGAACCTGTTGGCCGTGATGCCCCAAGCATTATAGCTAACGGCCTGGATAGATTGCTTCATGGCGGGCTATCAAGGGATGCTAAAGAAGAACTAGGCCGGATGATATTAACACCATTAAAAGACTTACCTCCTGGCTTGAAAGCGAAGCTGTCTGGGTCGGTGATGAAGAAAATAGGTAGAGATAATTCGCGACAGGTAAGCCAGTGGATGTCAGAGCTGTCTACAGGTTCGTATGGGGCTGCAGCAGGAGCCTTAGTCGTGCCTTCCAGTAGCGCGGCCTTAGATAGTAACTAGCGATTATTTACACTCTATAGCCAGATTGTGTTGAGGTGCGGCAACAATACTATCTTTGAATGGTGCAGCAATAGTTCCGGTAGCTTGCCCAACAACAGTAAACCCTTTCGGGCATAGTTCGCCAGCTTTCACGTAACAATCATCTAGCGTTCTACCACCACCACTGCAGCGCATTGAATAGGCGGTGTTAGCGTTTGGGCCGCTAAAAACCACGGGCTTTATTGACAGGCAGGACGTAACAGAGACAAGCAAGGCAAGCCCGAAGATAAATTTAAGCATTTCGCATTAGTAACACCTGGACAACCAAAGAGCAACTTATTATGGCTTGGAACGGATCGGGCGTATTCACTCGCGTACACAATTGGGTGGCAGATCGTGATGCTGCTATCGATATCACTGCGACCAGAATGGACGCGGAAGATGACGGCCTTGCTACAGGGCTTACCGCTTGCCTGGCTAAAAACGGAGAAAACGCAGCTACGGCAGCCCTTCCTATGGGCGGGTTTAGACATACCGGCGTAGGCAACGCAACAGCGAGAAATAATTATTCAGCGGTGGGGCAGGTACAGGACAACGCCTTCTTATACGCTGCAGACTCAGGCGTCGCAGACGCTTATATAATGACGCTATCCCCGGCTATTACGGCCTATGTCACTGGTCAGCAGTTCTTAATGAAGGCCGCTAATGCTAATACCGGCGCTTCAACAATCACCATTAACGGTGTTGGTTCAAAGGCTATCGTGGATTACGCAGGCACGGCATTAGTGGGATCAGAGATAGCCGCTGGCAGATATTACCCTCTTGTTTATGACGGAACAGCTTTTCGTATGACAGAGGCGGCAGCCGCTCCTACTGGGCTTACATCAACACTTCATTTTATAGCAGGATAAAAAATGGCTACAGGAAGATTAGGCACAGCAGATTTGTCGGCAGCTACCATTACCGATGTTTATACGGTTCCGGCTTCGACTAAAACTAGCGTTAATGTCAATGTTTGTAATCGAAACTCAACGCAAGTAAAAGTAAGGCTGGCGATTAGTGACACGACCGTTACCCAGGGGAATGACGAATACATTGAATATGATGCAGTCATCACGGGCAATGGTGTTCTAGAGCGCACGGGCTTAATGATGGACGCTACCAATAAATTCCTTACGGCTTATTCAGACACAGCTAATGTAAGCGTTGTCGTAACGGGCATCGAGGAGGCTGCATAATGGGCAGATCAATATCACCGCTAAGTAATCTCGGAGTTATGCCGATACTCACTCCTGTATCTTTGGGTGCAGCGTTATTTGCCGAGGCCCAAACAGGTAATAGGTTGGAGGGCTATAGCGGCGACGGTGATTATATAGAGCTGCCCTCCAGTGCTGCCGATACCATCGAGTATTTTAATTCAGCCGGGTCATCACAGTGGACAGTCAGCCAGGCCAACGTTCACGCCAATATCGATGACTGGGTTGGGTTTTTATTTGACGCTAGCCTGATTTATTTGGTAGGCGTTGATGAAGGCACTACCCCTAACACCTATTACACTGCTTCGATTAACTCAGCCGGTACGATTGTAAATATAGGTAATGCCCAGCCATCGAGCGACTTCACCACAGCAGCGGCAGCATGGTGGACAAATACCATTGTTACTAACGGATCATCGCTTATACAGCGCGCAGCGGTGGGCAGTGGCAACATATTTGTACGGCAAACAAACGGCGCTGGAATGGAGGAAATGGAAATCAATATCTCCACAGGTGCGATTGCTTCCGACCCGGCGGTCGTTAATGCAGATTTGCAGTTTACCGGGTGGAAAACCAGTAATGGCTTATATATTACTCAGCAAAATGTTGAAACTTTTTACATGGCCGGATCGGCTGGCTTCTTTTCTTTTACTACTGACCCGGCAGTTGCGGATTTGGTTGGGCGCTTCCAGATAGGTACTAAAGCAACACAATGGAAGAGCAATGTAGTTTTTGTTAAAAATGACTCAGCTGTTAGTTCTTCCAGTCCCCGATTTTTCTCGATAGGCGTCTTCGACCCATGGGCCGAGGCGCTATATAAAACAGGAGGATATGCACCATGAGGATAGTAATTTTTAACAATCCGGATCGTATCGTTTCATATCCAGAAGAGGGTGTTTCCGCCCTTGATAAAACCCTAAGAATAGGAGTGAAGGTATGACAGCATTACACCTAAAGACATCTTTCGAAATCAACGAACTTAACAAAAAGAATACTTTTGCGAACTCCCCAGCTATCGAGTTTACCCACCAGGGCATAAGATTTGCCTTTGGATTCTGGACAGCCGAGGACACGCAAACCCCTGTTGGATTTCATCCTTTTCTAGCCCTGATAGCCTGGACGCCGGATGGCTGGGAATTCATCGCCAAAATGGGGCCAATCTGGAACGATGAACTCGCTATGTTTATGGGCAGTGACACCGAGGATATGAATACATATTTGTGGTTTATAGGTGAGACTATGAATGAACCCTTTAGAGCTTACCTTGCGGCGGTGAGCGGAACTACAATTCCTGACACTAATTGGGAAAAGCTCCTAGAGAACCTACGGAAAGTCTTCATCGAAAACGACAAAATCAAGTTCCCTCCTGTTTAATCGCTAATATACGGCATGTAAGTTATGACGCTTTTCGCGTGAACTGACGATAATCATCAGGGTTGTAATTTTGCTCTCGAAGTACCCGCTTCCATATCACCAACCCTAACCATAATCTGTCCACATTCAGGGCATATTTCTCTAAAACTACTGCCCGGTTCAGGGTGCGTCCCGTCCATACGCATAAAGAGGTCTGATTTCAAATAACGTTCTTCATAGTCGGACAGCCAACCAATCTGACCACCACACTCTTTATGTATTACCTTAGCTTTCATAATCGAAAGTCACAAAGCCGTCAGTCCTCTCCCCAGTGTAATTCCAGCCATCAAAACAGGTGCTATCAGTAGCATCTTCCATAGCTAACACAAGATCGTCCCGGCTATCAAAATAATTATCTTCCAGGTAGTCATAAAACTTTTGTATATACTCTTGTTCTGGTGGGTCATACCAACCACGCGCCATGCGTTTACCAATATACGCGCCTATCCTTGACGGCTTGTGTATCAGAAACATTCTATTATTTGCCATAAGCCCTCCTGTTTAATCGCTAATATACAGTATGTAACCTATTGATATTTGCTCCAATAATATTAGTGATAATCACCCTCAAAGCTAGCGTTTCATTGACTTGGCTAAATGATTGTGACTCCTGAGGTCGCGGGTTCAAACCCCGTCAGCCACCCCAATAAATTAAGTATAATCAATGGGTTATAAATCCATTTATGAAACTCTCATACATATCGCTAACATACCGCTAATTCATCGCTAATATACAGTGGTTTAATGACTCGGTGATTTAATCGGGTTCAATTTATACCTCGCAGCCATTTGGTCAGTCTTATGGCCGCTAAATATCTTCGTTTCGCCTTCCCAATCGGTGATGGCTTTCTTCCTAATATCCCTGTACTGAAATCTCATAGATTCGGGTAGTTTCTGGTTATATCGTCGCCAGGTAGAATTAAACCCGGTGCGCGTATATCGTTGCCCCTGTTGATTGTGAAGCACATACATAGACGCAAGGCCCGGCAACTTTCTAGCGGCGTTCAGAGCGGCCTGTAGGCGTGGTGACAGCTCTTTGATCATATCTACGCCAGTCTTACTTAACTTAATCTCAAGACCATCCCTAACTTGCGACCAGGCCATATTCAGCACATCGGTTTGCCGTAATCCTGTGCAGTAACCAATCTCCATTGCAACTTGTATCATTATTGGGGAAATATCCAGCATGGCCTGATAGTGGGCATCTTCTACATAATGATTTCGTGGTGGTTCATAGAATTTCTTAACAGCCTTACAGGGATTGGATAGTAATAAACCTCGCTCAAATGCTGCGGCGCAGATATTGGATAGATACGCTAGCTCACGATTAGCCCTAGTGCGAGACTGCTTACCCCTGGCATCCATGAATTGCCTAACGTGTGGCTGACTTATAGCGGTCATATTGGCATTACCAAAGACCTTGATTAGCACCTTCTCGCTCTGTTCGTAATCGTGCTGGGTAACAGGAGACAGTCTTTCCCATGCCTCAGTGTCTTTATAAATATAAATCAGGAAAAACAGCGAGCTTGGGTTTTCCCTTTCGGTAAGTCTTTTATATTCTCGCTCAATATCGCCAACACTAGATTTCGCCCCACCTAATCGAATACTCCCACCACTGCGTGGGTGATACTGATAAGCACCAGATTTAGTCCGGTAAACCCTTGGCGGTAGGTGGTGATCTGTTTGGCGCTTACGGGGCATTCAGGGCTTCCAGGTTAATGCTCGTTGTTAGTGTAGCTGTCTTTTGTACCGCTATCACTGCCTCCCGGTAGATAATAGGTTTACCATTAGCCACGAATGGCATCAGCCCGTATTCCTTGAGTACGCGAATCTGCTCCCTGGCATTGTCGGTGCCGGTGAGTTT
>JAESSY010000090.1 GCA_016763855.1 Pseudomonadales bacterium | reverse complement strand
GCTACATAAAGCTCAGGGCTACTATATTCAAGGGACACTTCTAGCTCGATATCTAAGATAAGATCACTGAGTCGCTTGATTTGTATGTAGGCATCTCCAGGCGGGAGCTGTCCGTTTAATTGAAAATTAGTTATGGACGCTTTGCCGCTACTTGAAATATTACCATTGGTTATTTCAAACTGAGAGTAATAACGGTCGATGCCTTCTGACACGTCTGTGCCCTGGTAATCGGTTTGTCCTTTTTCCATTAGTAAGATTTGCGAACTGATTCGCGACACCTGCGGCATACTGTGAGATACGAAGATAACTGCGGCATTTTGCAAAATGCTATCAATACGATTAAAACACTTGAGTACAAATCCAACGTCACCCACGGCAAGAACTTCGTCAATAATAAGAATGTCGGGTTCCATATGAGATGCAACCGCAAAACCCAGGCGTACTTTCATCCCCGAGCTATAATTCTGTACAGGGGCATCTATAAATTCTCCAATTTCTGAAAACGCTATTATCGAGTCCAGCCGGTCGTCAATCTCTTTCTTGGAAAACCCGAGAACAGCACCATTACTATATATGTTTTCACGGCCTGTAAGAATGGGGTTGAAGCCAGCGCCAAGCTCAATTAAAGCGCCTACCCGGCCCTTCATTTCTATCTTTCCTTCATCGGGTGGGATGAGGCCATTAAGCATTTTAAGTAGCGTAGATTTCCCCGCGCCATTGTGGCCGATTAAGCCGATACATTCGCCTCGCATAAGAGTAAATGATATGTCTTTTACGGCCCAGAATTCTGATTTTCTCAGCTCATTCTTGCGTTGGATACCGAGTGTAGCTGTCGAGATATCTTTCAAGCCGTACCACAGAGACCTCTTGAGGTCTTTACAAAACCGCTTTCCGATGTTCTCAACATTGACCAGGATTTCTTCGTTCATGTGCTTCTTGTCTTTCCCTGCATTTGATACGTTAGTACTTAGCCGCCAAAGCGTTCGATAACGATAGGCATCGAGATTCTATAAATACTTGTGCTTATTACTAACACTATCATGGTGATAATGCCTAATATTGTAAATTCAATCGGGATTTCGGATAGCTGTCCACTGAACCAATTCCTCGATGTTTCGATTAAAATAGCCAGCGGATTAAATTGCATTAGTGTTGCAATTAGGCCGCTGGTGGGCGGTGGATAGATTACTGGTGTCATGTACATTGCGAAGGGTAATATCACTGCAATAGCGCGCGGCACATCTGTTAAAAGTAAGCCAGGTGGCGTCAGTAGTATGCCTATAGCAAAGCCGAATAGGCAGATGGACAAAATACCTAGCGGAAACAGAAATAGGCTGCCTGAAAGCTCAAGACCAAAGGCGCTAAAGGCTATGGCTAGCACGAGGAGTTTTGGCAAAAGGTTAAATATCACGGTGTAAAAGCCGGACAGTAATAACGCTTCTCGGGGGAAGTTTATCTTTGTCAGCATCCCACGGCTTGCTCGGACATTGGCCAAAGGCTGGTTGACAGACTCGACAAAAATCTGCCATAGCATCGTCCCTATCATGACAAATAGTGGGTAGGGAATTGTAGTTTCGCCGACATTTATGATATTGCTGTTATTGAGAAATATCCATAAGCCTGCAGTAAGCAGGGGTGGGATTATTACCCAAATTATTCCCAGAACTGATTGCCGGTATTGTGCTTTTATATCCCGTATAAAGAGCCGAATAGCTAAATCGTTGGCCGGTTTCACATCCTTAATTATGCCTCGTAAAGATGATAGAAAACGGGTGTTCGCAGAATTAGGTTCATAGATTGATATTTTTTGGTTTGCTTGGTTCATATTGATTGGGATGGTCGTCCGTTTCTAAGTAGTTTAAGTGCGCTTAATAAATGACCGCTGAGTTTCGCATTATATTACCACTGGCTTTCGAAGTTTTCGTGCCAGGGAGTATATTGAGCTGATGAGCCCAAATGGTGGTTTTGATATCTGGCCGCTTAGCCTTCCCCTCAGGGGGTTCAGTTTACCCTGTGTATTCGCGGCTGTATGTGTATTTGTAGGCATAATTGGTACATTTCGAAATGCGGGGTCTTTACATTGTTAAAAACCGAGCTCAGCCATGTAGCTTGTTAGACGTTTCTTACAAGCTTTATAGCTATATAATTCCAGATAAAGTGAGTATGCATTAGTCGCTATGCTCTGGGCTAAGGGCTGGTTAGTTATTAGTTCTGCACACTTTTTTGAAAAGTCCTCGGCGGAGTCAGCAATTATGATTCCGTGGCCGTTTTTGACGTCAATCCCCTCGGCACCGATAGATGTTGATACGACTGGTTTGCCATAGGCAAATGCTTCCAATATCTTCAATCGAGTCCCTCCGCCGAAGCGTATTGGAGCGATAACGATGGTCGCTGCGCTATAGTAGGGCTCAACATTCGGCACATCTGCGTGGATATTGACTTGGGGTATGCTAGCGTAAGCCATGATCTGCTCGGTGGGATAACGCCCAACGATATTGATTTCAAAGTTTCCGTTAAGTATTTTTACCAGGTGAGGGTATAGCTCTTTTACTATGTAATGGATGGCGTCTACGTTAGGGCCGTGGTCCATTGTTCCTACGAAAAGTAGATTTGGCAGTAAGCTTGGTTCAGGTTTAGCAGTTTGCTTTGTGGGCAAATCCAGAGTGTTTGGGAGAACTCTGACATTGCTTTGTCCAGCGGTTAGTTTTCTGGCGTCTAGTTCAGCTTTGTCAGCTTCCGAACATACGTGAACCTGGCTAAAATATTTCAATTGTTGGCTTTCTAATGTCTTGATTTTCCTGGCTTCAAGTTTGAGCATTAACGAATTAAGGCGGCCTTCACTTTCAAGAACAACATGTGCTTCCCTTAGCTTTGCCTTTGATTCAATATCATCGAAGTCGACTACGCTCAAGGTATTACTGAATTCGGGGTTCGACTCAATGATTGCCTGAGCGGCCCGGCCCATTGATATCCTAAACGCGTAGATAATATCGTAGCGCGTAGTGCCAATGATTTGATTGAGATCAGATATCTCTACCCTATCAAATGATTTAGAGTTTATTGGGTCATGGAAACATTTTAATAAAGAGCGTAAGTATCGATTCTTTTTGCTGTTAGCTTTTCGCCATTTTGTATAGGCTTTTCCGTGCCCCACGTAGATGTGGACATTTT
>JAESSY010000089.1 GCA_016763855.1 Pseudomonadales bacterium | reverse complement strand
TTCATCGCTTGCTCTAGTTTGATTTAGGGGCGAGAAGTTAACTATATTTAGATGGGATTGAGTAGAATGTGCTTCTTTGATCGCTTACATTGATATAGGCAGCTTGATTGGTGCGAATCCAAATGCTGGCGCTGCATCTTACTCAGTCAGTAAAGCGGCGCTATTCAGGTGGAATTCCTGTTTGGCTATTGCCGCGAAAGAATTCGGCGTATCGACATTCATCATCAGCCCAGGCTTGGTTAAAACAGATATGACAGACCGGCCACAGTTCGCAGAGATTCCTGAAGATCAATGGGTGCCAATTGAGAAAAGTGGTGAGCTTGTCATGAGATTAGCATCAGGTCTTGCTGACAAACTAACAGGTAGATTCATTCACGCAGTAGACGACTTGGATACGCTAATCGAGAATGCAGATAAAATTATCGAACAGGATTTACATTCGCTTGGCATGCAAACTTTTACCGAGACGACTTAATCACATAGAAATCTAATCACATAGTAACCGAAGCACACAATAAATTAATCAAACAAGAATTTAGGTGCACAAAAATACGGGTATATTCCTAGATGTTCTTTTTTGATAGTCCTGATAAGGAGGATAGAATTTCACACAGGTTGGCCACAGGATCGCCTTTTCTGTGTCGTTCACTTCTCTTGCTGTCAAATCTTTTGTCACCCCACCCTCGGTAATACGTACCTCCGGGTTAGCAACAAGATTGTTGTACCACACGGGATTTTTTGGCGCGCCTCCTTGGGAAGCAACAAGAACAATGCCCGAATCATGTGGCACATACATCAGAGGAATCGTTCTCTTTTTTCCTGACTTAGCCCCGGTCATCTCTACAAGACAAATAGGCATACCGGAGAATTCATTCAACAGCCGACCGCCACTTAAACGATAGACAAACACATTTATCCGTGTAAAAAGCTTTAATAACCATTTTGCTGGTATTGCGGGTGAATTATCTGTCATTGCCTTCTAATCCTGATGACTAGTCTAAGTTCTCAATTTGCTTATTAAGGCGGCTAAATAGTCCTTGGTTTCAATAACTCAACTAAGCGATTCGATATTGAAGCCTACTTGGAAAAAGGAAGAAATTCACATTGGGGGACTACTAGTCTAGCTAACATTATCACACCTGAATTGTTTTTGCCGTAATGATAGTCAGACTATAAGAGTTTACGGTCAAAATGGCATTGAATTGAGCGCAGCTAAAATAGTAATTTTTCCCTCTTGTCTCAATGCATTCAAGGGGCGTGGATAATATTATTTCTTTTAGGTACTCCTCCGTTTCACTGTCCGTAAAGTTGACTATTTGTAAGTTATTTTTAATCCTCAAAAAACCTAACTCGGTATTCCTGAAGTTCTTCGCTATTGTCTTTTTTAAATTTCTATCCATTTTGTACTAAAATCTTGTTTTGAAGCTAAGCATGGAATGCAAGGTTCTGGTAAATAAAAGAAGCGAGGGATATTTTTTGTTAGATTGAATCATTGATAAGACAGCCCTAAAGTCGAAGTAAGTTCTCCAGCTTAACTTGATCAATTGTAAAATTTCGAATTCCTTCAGCAAGTTTCTCGGTTGCCATGGCATCCTCATTCATCAACCAACGAAAGCTCCCCTCATCAACCATAGGTTTAGAAACAAGTTTGCCTGTGTTTGTTATATCTAGTCTACGTTTCAAGGAACTGGTATCAGCTTCAAGTTCTGCCAGTAGCGGCGGTGCAATCGTTAGTCTATCGCAACCAGCCAAAGCTTTTATTTCACCGATATTTCTAAAACTGGCCCCCATCACAACAGTGGAATAGTGTTGTTGCTTATAGAAATTAAAAATACGAACAACACTCAACACACCCGGGTCTTCTTTAGCAGGATAACTATCGCGCCCGGTATCAGCTTTATACCAATCAAGTATGCGACCCACAAAAGGGGATATTAAGAAGACACCCGCATCCGCACAGGCTGCGGCTTGAGAAAACCCAAACAACAAAGTCAAATTGCAATTAATCCCTTCCTTTTCTAATTGTTCTGCCGCTCGGATACCTTCCCAGCTTGATGCCATTTTAATTAGGATTCTATCCTTGGATATTCCCTCATTTTCATACAAACCAATCAGGCGTTTTGCCTTGTCGATTGTGCCTTGGGTATCAAAAGACAATCGTGAATCTACTTCGGTTGATACTCTTCCTGGGATAATTTTGAGAATTTCACTGCCGATTGATATTGCAAACTTATCCGCACAATTTGCCAGGCGCTCATCATCGCTACCGCCTTTTGATTTCGACCATGTTTTTGCGGAGTCCACCAGGTAAGCGTATTGGCTTAGTGCCGCGGCTTTTAATAAAAGTGAAGGGTTCGTTGTTGCATCGACAGGTTTATATTGTCGTATTGCTTCAATATCGCCGGTATCTGCCACAACATCCGTCACGGCCTTCAATTGGTCTAAACAATTTATCACTACGCTTTATTCCTTTTCTGTTTCTTCTTCTGCTTCTTCTTTACCAATTTCTTTGCCGCATAACTCGACATCTCCATGGTTGACGCACGTTCAACCAAATCAACATCCAATATTATTGTACGGGATGCTTCTTTACGTTTTCTTGTATTGGCGATTCTATGTTGCAATAGGTTAATGGCCTCGGCACCAATTTCACTAATGGGTTGATTGATGGTGGTGAGCTTTGGGGTTACAACAGTTGACCAACTAATATTATCAAAACCAATCACCGATACTTGATCAGGCACTTTGATTTTCAAATCATTTAACGCACCCATTGTTCCAATCGCCATTAAGTCATCTGCACAAACAATCATGCTGGCTTCTTGACGTTTTAGCGCATTTATCGCAGCCTCTGGTAACTGACTAGAAAACGGAATATCCAGTTCCCAGACAATATCAAACTTCCCTTTTGCCGCGTTGACAAACCCTCTTCTTCTTTTTCTGGCACTTTCAACGGTTTTTGGCCCAGAGAGTAAACCGACCTTTTTGTGCTTCATTTTGATAACGTATTCGGCCTGCAATTGCCCTCCATGTGAGTAGTCACAATGCACAGTATCGCAACCTGGCAAACTACGATCGATCAGCACCACAGGACACAAAAGCCGCTCAAAGCTTTTAGGGAGGGTATTATTAATAGGAAACCAGATAACACCATCAACGCCTTGTTGGCTTAACAATTCAAATCCTTCTTCTTCTGCTTCGGTTTTGTTTTGGCAATCTACCAAGAGAACCGCATAGCCTGCTTGTCTGGCTTTATTTTCAACTTGTTGTGCAAGAAGAGGAAAAAAAGGTTTCGTTAAATCAGGTAGAATAATACCAATTGAATTGCTAATGCCGGTACGCATTGCCTGAGCTTTGCGATTGGGCCGGTAACCCAATTCCTCAACTGCGGCAAGCACTCTTTCGCTCATCTCGCCACTGACAGATCCTCGTCCGGTGAGAACGTAGGAAACTGTCGCAACAGAAACACCCACATATTTGGCAACATCTTTAAGTGTTGTCATATCCTTCTTCTTTACCTACTAGAACGAGTGCCCACTAAATCGAGTGGGTTTAAAGAATCTTTATGTTAACTTAATACCCAACAGATTAAGTTAATTTTTTGTAGGCGGGATACCACATCCCTTTAAAACAAATTTTATAAGGGTCGCTGCGATGTGCTCAAAATCATCTTCAGAGAGACTGTCTTTATTCATTGCAGCAAGTACCTGTACACCAAAGTCAGCATAATGCTGATTCGCCCCCCAAATAAAGAACAGTAAGTGAATGGGATCAACGGGATCCATCTTGCCTTGGTGAATCCAGGATTCAATCGCACTGGTTTTCTGTTGCATCCAATCGAAAAATTGACTGCGCAAATATGTTTGTAAATGTGGTGCACCATGAATTATTTCAGATGCAAATATTCTGGATGCCGCGGGATGCGCCTTGGAATACATTACCTTAGCTCTGATATAAGCCGTTAATGCCTCTTTGGGATCATCCTCCGCTTTAATGGTATCAAAGCTTAGATTCCAGGTTTCAACGATATCCGTCAGGACCGCATCATAGAGCGCGAGTTTGTTTTTATAATAGTAATGGATGTTTGCCCTAGGGAGATTAGCTCTTTCTGCAATACGTTTTATCGACGCACCTTTATAACCATGGTGAACAAATTCTTCCTGTGCTGCAGAGAATATCAATAATTGGTTTTGTTGGCGAATTCTGCCAGGTACCTGCTCATTATTCATATTCGTTCATTCATATTTAGCATATTCAGAGATGTTCATTGATCAGTCTATTTGCCAAGTTTTTCATTTAGATAGAGCCGTTCCTCATCAGTCATATCTGTTTTATTGATCATGGGCATATCTTTATTCACGACGGTACGAGCGATAATTTGGGCTGCCCACCTTTCAATATCGTCAGGTGTATCTAATATCACTCCGGAAGGGGCTATTCTAAAAACCTCATCAGTCGGGGTTGCCGAATGGCAAGTCGCACATCGCTGCTTAATAATCGTCTCGACACTTAAGGACGGATCGAAACTTACAGGGGATGTAGCCTCAGCCTTATCGCGGGATGGCGCAATCACATAGGCAAGTATCAATGTCGCAACAATGACCCCCGCCATAAGAAAAGGCTGATGATTGTTCTTGTGACGCAAGACAAAGTATTGCCTTGCAAGCGCCGTAATCAAAATAATGGCGATGAGAATAGCCCAAGCAAATTCATGGTTGTAAGTCATAGGATAATGACTGCTGATCATGATGAAGATGACGGGCAAGGTCAGATAGGTATTATGGGTTGAGACCAACTTCGCTTTAGCAGCCCATGCCGGATCAGGCCTACCCCCCGCTTCAACTGCAGCAACCAATGCCTTTTGTGAAGGAATAATCACACGAAATACGTTGCCTGCCATAATCGTGCCAATCACTGCACCCACATGCATATAAGCTCCACGAGGGCTAAACACCTGACTCAAGCCAAAGGCTAACAAGCCAACTGATATGAGTAGTACTAGCCCTAAAAACAGACTACTTTTAGCGAGAGGGCTGCGACACAAAAGATCATAAATAATCCAAGATCCAAAGATAGCACCAAGCCCAATACCAATTGCTTGCGCCTGACTTATGTTCGCAACTCTGGGGTCAATTAGATAAGTTTCAGCGCCGACGTAATACATCAATGCCAGCAAGAAAAAACCTGAAATCCAAGTACTGTAGGCTTCCCACTTAAACCAGTGTAAAATATCAGGTAACACGGGAGGTGCTAACTCATACTTCGCCACTTCATAAAACCCACCACCGTGAATAGCCCACAGATCACCTTTGATGCCCTTTTCCTTTTTCCATTCAGGAGGGTTTTCCAGATGATTATCCAACCAAATAAAGTAGAACGAGGCTCCTATCCAAGCGATACCTGTAACCACGTGAATAAATCTGATGATGAGATTTAACCAATCTGTAATATAGGGGTCCACTATTTATCCTTCTGTTCTTTTCTTCTTATTTGGACACACTCACCCAGTATATGGGTAGCATAGATACTCCGGTCATCACCTAGGGTGCTGAGGACGAATAGTTTTTCAATGATGTGCTTGCAATGGGACATACGCAGATCAATCAGGGGTGTCGATTTGTAATCAAGGACAACAAAATCGGCTTCGCAGCCGACTTTAAAGCTACCTATTTTGTCATCCAGATCAAGGGCTCTAGCACCACCCAACGTTGCCAGATAAAAAGACTTAAGGGGCGTTAGTGTATGTCCCTTTAATTGTTGGACCTTGTATCCCTCATTCAAAGTTTGCAGTAGCGAAAAACTCGTACCGCCACCAACATCGGTGCCCATGCCAACCTTGATATCAAACTTCTCAGCTTGTTCCAAATCAAACAAGCCACTACCGATAAACAAATTTGATGTCGGGCAATGCGCTACCGCACTATCGTGATCACTCATCATTTGCCATTCTTCTTCAGACAAATAGATACTGTGAGCAAACAGGCTTCGTCGACCCAATAATCCGTACTTGGCATATACATCAAGATACTTTTCGCAATCAGGGAAGAGGGATTTTACCCAAGCTACTTCATC
>JAESSY010000088.1 GCA_016763855.1 Pseudomonadales bacterium | reverse complement strand
GTGCTGATATGGATTAATCTTGCATCAATTTCCTTACACAAAACTGATAGTTTATGTGGCAGTAGCGCGTTAATTTCGAGGCTAGGTATGCTTTCTTTTGCGATAGCCAGCTGCTTTACAATGCCCACACAATTAACCACAACCTCCGGCCTGAAATTAGCCAGCACCTCCGCCAGGCGGTCAAGCGAGCTGACATTGATATCGGTGTATGAATTGTTTGAAGTAAATATTTTAAACTCTTTATACACTTTTAGACTTCGACGAAGCGTACAGCGAACCTCATGATTTCGACCAAGATACTTCAGTAAGGTATGGCCTAACATACCATCACCGCCCAGCACCAAAATACGCATTTTCTTTGCTACACTCCCAATTGAGCCTGTACATACGGTACCAATAGCAACCTGGATTTTATCCCTTCCACATCTAGACGTAAGGTATTATGTGAATTGTAATCCTCAGTTATAGAGAGTGACGGCTTACCTTCGACAAAATATTTACCATAGTTCAAGTCTCGGTTATCAGCGGGTATTCGGTAATACCCCCCCATGTCTTCTGCGTGCGCGATCTCTTCGCGGGTCAGGAGCGTTTCATAAAGTTTCTCACCATGCCGGGTGCCAATGATATCGATATTACAAGTTGATTCAAAAATCTCTTTTAGTGCCTGTGCCAGGTCTCCAACTGTCGCAGCCGGCGCCTTTTGTACAAAGATATCTCCCTGACGGCTATTTTCAAAAGCATAAAGGACTAAATCAATGGCATCATCTAAAGACATGAGAAAACGCGTCATATTTGGATCAGTGACAGTTAGCGGTTTTCCATCTTTGATCTGTTTAATAAAAAGTGGAATAACTGACCCTCGGGAGGCCATAACATTTCCATAGCGCGTACAACAGATAGTGCTTTGTTTGGGATCAGTCAGTCGAGATTTGGCAATTGTTACTTTCTCCATCATTGCTTTAGAAATACCCATCGCATTAATGGGATAAACTGCTTTATCTGTACTTAGCACGATAACCCGCTCTACATGATTCACAATGGCTGCTTTTAATACATTCTCTGTTCCCATGATATTTGTTTTAACAGCTTCCAGAGGGTAAAACTCGCAGGAGGGTACCTGTTTTAAAGCTGCTGCCTGGAATACCAAGTCAACACCGGCCATGGCGGCCAATATGCTATCGTAATCACGGACATCACCGATATAGAATTTAACCTTAGGGTTATCCAACCGAATACGCATTTCTTCCTGCTTTAATTCGTCGCGACTAAATATACGTATTTCCTTTATATTTGTATTGAGAAAACGTTCTAGCACAGCGTTGCCAAATGAACCGGTTCCTCCTGTAATTAATAAAATATTATCTGAAAACATAATATTCCTACTTAAATATTCGAAGTTTTAAAATATAGACAAGAAGGTAGTTTCAATGCCCATATTTTGCCTCAGTTTTAGCCCAGTCCATAAAATCTCGAGTGCCTCTTTTCAATGACACTTCTGGCTTGTAACCAAAAGCATTTGCCGCTGAATTGATGTCGGCAAGACTGTGTAGTACATCACCCGGTCGATTCGGACCATAAAGCACTTTGGGACAAATACCAGATGCATCGCTAAGCAATTCGACCAGGCTATTAATCGTTATCCGGGTACCGCTAGCTATATTGAATGCACCGGAAACACCTTTAGATAACGCCGCCTTAATATTTGCCTGAACTACATCTCTGACCTCAACAAAATCCCTGGTCTGCTCTCCGTCACCAAAGATAGTGATTGCCTGATTCTTGAGCATGGTGAATGCGAATATAGGAATTACATTTCCATAGGCGTCAAAGCGTTGGTTGGCCCCGTACACATTAAAGTAGCGTAAGCAAACTGCTTCGATATCGTATAGCCTGGAATAAGCAAGGCATTCCTTTTCGCTACAAAGTTTTGTTGCAGCGTAAGGCGTGTCTGGATCTATGGGGTGATCCTCGTTGATTGGAAGTGTTTTTAGTTCGCCAAATATACCTGCGGACGAAGCCGACACAATTTTTCTCACGCCAGCTTTTCGAGCCGCTTCCAGCACCTTTACGGTACCGAGAACATTTATTTCTGCATCAAGTATGGGGTTGTCGATTGAACGTTTATTGCCGACAGAGGCCGCACTATGAAAAACCACTTCAACACCCTGGGTAACGACATCCAGAATATCCTCATCCCGGATATCGCCTTCAATAAAACGTGCGTCAGGGAGAGCGTCAAGATTTGCCCGGTAACCGGAGGATAGATTGTCTAGTAAGGTCACCTCATGACCATCATGAAGTAGTTGCATGGCTAAATTGGAACCAATAAAACCAGCGCCACCAGTCACGAGAATTTTCATACTATGATTTAACCTCAGTTACTCATGTCGCGGATTAAGGCACATCTACTGCGTTCTTGCTATTAACCGGGGTATACACAGTGCGCTTCGTCACTCACTCGACTATTGTCAGCAGGGTATCGCTGTGGCTTACCGATCATTGTATCGACACCCCAGTTTCCGATACGCGAATTGGCGTCGACGAGATTGCGGTGACCGTCAATGGCGACAATTTTCTTCAAGAGCCGAAATATGGCATCGTTTTTCATAGGTCAGTTGTTGGTTGTTCCCATCATTCTTTAATTTCTTGCCGGAGAAAAAGGATAGGAGCTTACCTTCAGTAGGCCCCTTCTTCTACCTGACCAGGTGATGCACTTCAGATATGAAACCATGTATAACCCTTATTTAACGGTATTCAGGAATCAGGTCTTTGAATAAGGCTACAAATAGTGTCTGAAAACCGGTTGCAGTCAAATGATAGTTCGGCGAGTTTCCTACTTGCCTGCCGCATAGTAGAGCGTTGTTTTATTCCGGTTAACATCGCTTTTTTCAACACGTTTTGCAGTCCGTCTGAACTCGTAGTTGAGCAAATATACCCAGTATTTCCTTCAGTTAAGTATTCACATAAATCGCTCGAGATATTGGTAATAACAGGAGTACCCAGAGCGAGGCTCTCTACGAACTTAGTAGGGAACCCCGCTGTGGAAGCCCTGTTTCTATTTCGTAGGAAGACACTAAAATCGGCATTTCTTACAATATCCATCGATTCGTCATGGGAAACGCGGCCATGTATCGTTAACGCCCCGGGCGGCCCTTTACCTTTCCACGGCGCCAGGGGAGCAAGACCCATCACGTCAGCTATTTCTGGTCCTGCCACGTGCAATACTAACTGTTGGCCTGAATCGTCAATCTCCAGCACTGCCTCGATAACTTCGGAAAGTAAATCCTTTGTACCTGGGGATCCGCAATATGCCAACGACAGCTTTTGGGCCGTAGCGACTGTTAAGCGAGGATCAATAGTGCCCATCTCAAGAGTCGGTGGCACAAGGGCCACTGGCAAATTTGCCTTTTCATAGTAATCCCTTAGATAAGAACTGATAGCTATTACCCCATCCAATCTCTTGATTAAAATGCGCATGGCAAATTCTATATTCCACAGATACGGGGATCGCAAAAACTGAATTATATCCTCTGCCGTATACCATTCAACAGCATCAAACACTATCGGAATATTCCGAGCTCGACACCAACTAGTGAATTGAAATAGATAGGGTGAATATCCACTATAAAGAATCACCGCATCTGGCTTGGCATCTAGCTTTTTCAGCCAAATTCGAGTCTTTCGGCCCATCAATACATAGCGAGCTAATTTTATAGCACGAGGCAAATGCTCGGCACTGCGCTCCTGCATAGACCCATAAAATATCCCAGGGAGATACTGCTCTAATCGCGAACCGTTCCCATTTATTTGCCCTGCCAGAATTGCAACGTTGTATCCTTTATCTACGAGAGCTTTAGATACACCCAAAATCCGACGTGCGGCTGCGCCACCTTCAGGAAAACTGAAAGGCCCTACATAGGCGACCCAAGGGCGTCGCGTACATTCGTTCTCAAGCAATCATCTAGCCCTCATTGAGGTTTTTTCATTTATTAGAAAGAAAACGATGTTTAATCACATTCATACCCAGCAACCCACATTAGTCCATGCCAGAGGAACGCCGACATTTGACAGAAGCTCACCAGAGTCAGCCTGTGTGTTTATGCCCCTTACTGAACAGACTCAAGCGAGCCAGCAACTGGCGGAGCAACGCACGCTCATATGCACTGGCGGCGAATTTAGTCATTGCAAGAATGTAAACGATTGTGAACACCAGCACGCCGCCGATGAACGCCAGCCATCCCCCAGGTAAAAACCGCTCGCCCAACAAACCGGCAAACACCAGGGCCGCAATTATCGGTAGAATGCCGCGTGAAGTTTCGCGCCAGTATAGTCCCATCTCCAGCCCTACCCGGCGCTTCAGCAATATGGCAATCAAGAAGTAGTTCACAAGGACCATAATCCCGGTGCTGGCCGCTGCTCCGATCACGCCGAAGGTATTAAGCAGCACAATAGTCAACGGGATGTTTATCGCCGCCATTGCAAAGGTAATCATGGATTTGTGCCAGTAGAGCCCTTTGACTTGCAGAATTATATTTCGAGCATTGCCCATCAATTCTAGTGTATATGGACACAGAACCGCGAGCATAACGTAGTAAGACAAGGCAAAGTCGGGACCGAGCCATAGCGTTAAGAAACGTTGCCCGAATACGATTAGGCCACCCAGTATCAATGACAGAGCCAGCGCCTGCACACGCGAAATTCTCACCATAAGTCCGGTTAACATCACCGCATCTGCCCCAGCATCTACTTGCCGGATGATCTCGGGCGTCATTATTCTCGAAATCGCGGTACTAAAGCTCATTAAATATTTATTAAAGGTAACCCCGATTGCATAAATCGCTACCGGCGCGGTACCAATCAGCGCGCCGATTAAGATATTGTCGAGTTTCCAGAAAATCGCTTCCGCGATCATTGAAAGGAAAATTGGAGCGGCATAACCCGTTACAACATGTAGCTCCGGTATAGAAGGTAACTGAAAGCGCACTCGCACTCGCATACGCGTTAAAGTATAGGCAAGTCGCACTACCACTTGTACGATCATGGAAGCGGTCATAACACTAACCACCATTACCATCCCATAGCCTATCTTTAGCAGCACCACTGTAACCAAAGCAGAGATAACCGATGCACCGATCTCAAGTGAACGCAGAAAGACGAAGCGTTCGGTCGCAGAAAGCAGTGCACTCAATGGGTTGAAAGCCACAAGCACTGCAGCACCAACCCCTGTAATCAATATCATGGTTTCCAGAACGACAATCTGGTCCAGTGCCAACGAACGACCAAAGATAGGCTGTGCAAGACCAACCATTCCTAAGGTCACAAGAATCACCATCCCTCCCAAGCCTGTATACAGTGCCAGCATACGCGCAAGGAAACCATCGCGTGCTTCATGATCATCTTCATGAGCAACGAAGAAGCGCAGGACGCTATCGTTTATGCCGAAGTCAAGAATGTAAAGGTAGGCCGCCGCAGCACCTACAATGACGAAAAGGCCATAACCTTCTTGCCCTAGTGACGACACCAGTATCGGTGTCATGAAGAGCGTCACTACCAACTTCACTCCGATAAGAGCGTAGGACAATAATGCACCGGTGGTTCGCCGACTAATTTTCTTATCCTTTAGCCAGGAACAAGGCTTCAAGCTCGTCCAATTTAGCCTCGTCGTTGAGAAGCGACATTGGATAACCACCGACTGCCAATCGATCACAGAGCTTTGGGTCTGACAGTAATCGCGACATACCTTCGAAAATAGCATCCTCATCGTTGTCGACGATCAGGCCGTTAACGCCGTCCGTCAGTTGTTCGTCAATCCCCGAAACCCGCGTCGCTATAACCGGGCGCATAAGCACACGGGCCTCGTTGATCACGCCGCAAAGGCCTTCATAATACGACAGCATCGCCACCAGGTCAGCTGCAGCATAGGCGGGAAAAGGGTTCTTCAGGTTGCCCAGCAATAGCATTCGTCCCTCCTGTCCGGCTTCGACAATGGTGGTTTCCAATAAGCCACGATCGATACCGTCACCGGCCACATACCAGACGAAGCGAAAGCCACGATCTGCAAGCCTGCGGCAGACCGAAACCATCCGCTGCAATCCTTTGGCTCTATCATTCAAGCGGCAGACAGTGAGTATGGACACGATCCCATCTTGACTCTGCGAAAAAGGGGCCGTAGCGATGCGCGCCTTGTCGCGCATCGCATCCGAGTCGAGGATGTTATATATCACTTTAGCCTTTCCGGCCGCTGCTGGTACCGCTGCCACCAGTGAACTCAGTGATACCTGGGAAACACAGATGAATTGGTCCAAATCCGGCGCGGCTCTTTGCAAAGCGGTAGCGATGCTCCCGCCAGGATCGGCACCACTGAGATCATTACGGATCCATTGTATGCGTACCCGCGCCTGCACAATTCGGCGTATAAAGAAGCTAGGCGTCCCCATCAGTAGCACTGCCGCTGCGTTGTAGCGACAGAATAAAAATGGGAACATCCGCAGAATGCCGACCGAACGCATTAAACCGTAGGCTAGTAAGTCTGGCAGTGCGAGCAAGCGCGCCATCGCGCTACGGGAATGGACAAACCGATTGCCGAAAGCCTTGGGGCGCAGCCGTACAACGCGTATTCGCGGATCTATGGATGCCTCCAATGATCCGCCACCCGTCGTAAGTACTAAGGTAATCTCCCAGCCTCGATCGGTTAGAGCCTTCATCATCCGCAGCGAAGACATTTCAGCGCCACCCGTATTAAACACAGGATAATGGAATAGGGCGCGTTTCATCGAGTCATGAGGGCCTGAAAATTGATCCGCATAGCTCGCACGAATCGGCGCAAGGGGGAGCCGGAGTATATTTCCTGGAAGGCCCGCAAAACCGCCTCGTCCTCGGCAACTCCGGTAAGCTTAAAAGGCTGCGGGTCACCAGCCATGGTGTCGTTGGTTGCCTGTCCAAGTCGACTGTGTACGCCACTGCCATCATAGCCGATATTCAGTACTCGGTTGTGGGCGGGGTAGATCGTGTACTTGCCACTCATAGTTTGCCAGAGACCGAAACGGATTGACCAGGAATCTATTCTTCCCTCCAATTGCCGCCGCAGCCGATCACACCGATCGCTCCCAGCTGCGTTGAACCTTCGCCGCAATGCTGCATCGCGCCAGAGGTCGCTGGCAGTACTCACATCCCAGTCAACCTGCTGCCAGCGGTTGGTCCAGGTAGCCCAACCCTGGCTACAATTGCGCGGCACGGCCATTACGTCATACGTATAATCCGGAGGAGCAGCCTTCAACGGACAAAACCCGGTTACCGATCCGACGGAGGAGTCATCGCGGTAGAATTCCAGACAAGCGTTTACAAAGCGGAGGAAATCGGACGCCACAAGCAGATCGTCCTCGATAACAATCACTCGATCTGCCTTTCGCAACACTTCACTGACACCAGTAATAATAGACTTGGCTAGCCCCTTATTGTGCTCGGCAACAACCACACGCACTGATGCAAAAAGCTCAGCCCAGCGCGGCTCTCGAGCGACCCCGCGCACAGCTTCGACCGGAGCGGTTGGCTGGCCTGTTTTAGGTCCATCGCAAAACAGCCATAACGCGGTATCGCGCGCTCCTTCGGCTCTAGACAATGCATCCAGTGTGCGGCTCAAGTGATCGGGTCGATTGTATGCAAACACCACGACCGGGGCATATGAGGCGCTCATGTGGCCTTTTTACCGTCTGTCATGATCGCCAGATAAGCATCAATTAGATCCTGAAGGTTTCGCTCGGGGTCATGGGTGAGACGTGCACGGGCCCGCGCTGCCTGTGAGAGCCGCTCTGCCAAATCATCATCCTCAAAAATGCGGCGTACCTGTAGTGCCAGCATTGCTGGGTCATCCGGTCGATAAAAAAGTGCCTCTTCACCATCTGCCGCCATATCCGGTGTGCCACCCGCATATGTAGTGACACAAGGAACACCCAGAATCATTGCTTCACCCAGAGTATTTGGGCTATTTTCAATAACCGAAGACATTATGTAAACATGGGTATTCAGGAGTTGTTTGGCCATTTGATCAGCCTGCAAAACACCTGTGAACTCTACATGGTCAGCTATGTCTAATTTCCTGATCAAATATCGAAGGTACGCTTTATACCCGATAGCCGTTTTCCAGTCTTTCCACGAACTACAGAATGGCTGATCTCCTGCGAGATAAAGTTTAACATCTGGATATTCTGCTTTTAGCTGCGCAACGGCATGAAATACAAAATGGGCGCCTTTTCGTGGCGATGCGCCATTGCCAATAAAGAGCGATCGGCGCTGAATATCTTTTAAATCCCAACGAGATTTATAAAATGAATCTCTCAGTATCCGGTTGCAGTTAAAATATCTGGCCTCAGGATTTATTGCATAAGCATGCGCTTGATCCCAATGAGTCCTTCCCAGAATATTTTTAGCTTTTTGAATCGTTTCAACTTCCAGGCTCAGACGTGGATTAAAATTAATCCACTTATTAAGAATTAGCACCGTTGCAACCATGGTGCTGGTCCAGCTGAATGAGGCTAGCATTTCGCCTACGGGCAAGCCACCATATTCATATGGTTCATAACCGTTAATAATTCCCTGCATGGATACCACATTGTTGCCATTCCAACTGTTTAAAAATCTAAGGGCATGAGCTGATTCTGAACCTTCTACATGGAGTAGATCTGGCTTGAAATCAGATAATACAAACTCACAGTCTTCTACAGCCACATCAAATTGATTATATTTACTTTGTGGTACGAAATAATACTGAATATTGCCGATTTTTTTGGAAGTGCAGGTATCGACGTTAGCCTTCATGGCTACGCCCAACTCGATGCTGGGGACTCGTGATAATTGTCGGATCATGGCACTGACCCAGCCGCCGAATATCACATTTTGATTGCCGAATGAATCCGCTACTTCGGGCAACACAAATGAAACTACCCAAAGAATCTTCATAATATTTATCCAGAAATATTCAAGTTATTAACTCTGACAGGGATATATTTTATTAAATTACATCTATCACAACATCTAATGTAGTTATTTAACTTTCCTTAACAGAACAATCGTCACTTCATATTTCTTAAACAACCACAGTAATCTATGATGCCTACGCTTCCATTCGCCTCTTTTAAAGAATGGATAGAGAAGTGTTACCAACCTTTTGAGCAGCTTAAACAATTCAGGCTTCAACTTACTACTCGTGATTATGTCTTGAAAGTATGTAGTACTTTTAACTACGGTCTTATGCACGCACTCAAAGTTTGGGAATAACTGAGCGACATCACTTGGTGTTGGCCTAAAATACGTGTCAATTGGGTCAAAGTGTAGCGGATAGGAAAATGGTACTGAAATCACTAGGTACCCTTCGGGTTCTAGAATTGAATCTATTACGCTTGCAAGCCGCCTTCTTTCCACAATATGTTCAAACATATTGCAACAAAGCAACAATTTCGGTGATAATATTCTCAATTGATTCTGAATCGATTGGTCAAAAATATTACCGGCAATGTCTACCCCTAAATCCAATTTTTGGTCCACATGAACCACATGTACTTTCCTTTCTAGTAGAGGCTGAATCAAGAATTCATTTATATGGGGTTTTTTAACCTTGCGGAAAGTGTCAGTAGAGCTACCAAGATTTATACAGGGAGAAGTTTGTTGCCTGGTTAATCTGTCTAATATGACCTTGATGTATTTTGCTTCCTCAATTCTCATTTAAACAAGTCACTTCTTTATCACTTAAGCCCAGAGGATCAAACATCTCTTTTGTAAATAGCTTACAGGATCCTAGGGTTTTGACCTTACCCCCAAAAACCAAGCCACTTGTAAGATGGTAAGTTTATTGTATGGCTCATGCCGCCAAATATACTTTTCCAGTTATAGAACGTTTTGTCTAAAAACCCAGGGTGCCGAGCTATATCAGTCGCTGCCAAACCAGACTCCTAGCTCTCAATAAACCCAATAATCTGTTCGTCGGTGAATCGTTTTCGTTTCATAAAGGGCCTTCCCCAGTCTACTCTCAAGGGAAATCCCATCTAAACTATGGAGCAGTTTTGGAGGCAAGGTCGTAATATACCTGCGCCCCAACAATATTAGCTCGTCTATTTCTCCTGAGAAAGGCTTTGCAGTATGCGCTCGCAGTCATCCTGTTTTACTGAATGACCAATTACAATCGACAAAGCTCCGACAAACGGCATTGGCGGTAGGCCCAGCTTTTCGGCTATGGCGGGTAGCATAATATTCGACACCCCCAGCACGAAGATTGACCGCTCAGTCATGCATTCCCCTTAGGTCATCTAAAAAACATTTTGTAGGCTCCGCCCAGTGACAAATACCGAATGGGTTATCGGTGCGACAAGCCACCTGCATTGCTCCCCGTTCGGCAGCACTCATGTTAACTGCTCTACGTAATGCCTCACTCACGGCTCGCTTAGATACACCCGTGGCCATGATGCCATTGACCCCATCGCGCAAGTACCGGGGAATGTCACTGGTCGCGTTCGAGATAACTGGCACTCCGAGTGTCGTTGCCTCAACAAACTTCGTAGGAAAACCGGTGCTGCTCATTCGGTTTGTCTCACGGAAAAACACTGAGAAATCCGCATTACGTACCAGGGTGATCGACTCAGTATGAGAGATACGACCGAGGAAGCGCACCTGGTCCCCGATTTCTCGCAGACAGTCACGGTGTTGCGGCACTACTGCCAGATACTGCGCTTCGGTCAACCCGGCGATGGTACAGTCAAACAGGTGCCCTTCGCGTGCAAGGACGGTTAACGCTTCGATCATAAGGGGTAAGCGGTCCTTGTACAGCCCAACACCCGGACTTCCGGAATAGACGAAACGCACAGGGCGATCAATTGATGGGACTTCCAGCTCTGCCCGGGCCCAACGTGGATGGGTGATATCTATCACCCAAGGCAAGAGTAAGGTGTGCTGCCCTGGCAATTTATTTTGAAGCCAACTGGATGCACAGATGATGTTACCCGCTAGCCGTGTCAATATGTGCATTCGCACCGCGACACCCGTAAGTCGCCAGAGGTTGCGCAATATCTTGCGTCCTTCCCACCCGTACCAATCCGCACATTCAAGTACTGGGGCGATACCCCGCGACTGACAAGCCCTGATTAGTGCGAATGCCCCCCGTGCGGGATAGTTGTAGGCCAGCACAGCTCGCACCCGCAAAGCTCCAATCTCGTCCACTGCAGCTATGACCGGATGAGCGGAAACAACGTAGGAACGAAATACTTGCCCGGGCAGGGGTTGACGGATGTCTCTGCAAGGAATGTCATCGATGATCTTTTCATGTTCCGCAGCATCCATCGTCGGGGCTTGCTCGAACTTACCCAGTACCAGCACCTGGTAACCTAGCCGTCGAAAAAGGGTCGCCATACCTAACACACGAATGCCGGAAGCGGTGCGATCCGGTAGCCCATAGCCACCCGCAAAAATAATGGTATCACGCATAGCGCAGCTCCCTCGGCTCCATCCTTGCCAGCAGGTACGTTGCAACGGGAAACATAATATAAAGCATTACTCCTGCCGCTGAAAAAGCATTGTTTAGTCCGAAGATGAAAGCGACGACGACCAATGTTGCGAATGGCGCTCCGAAATTACTAGTTAGTTTTCTCATTTCACGCATGGGTAAAAAACTGATCAGGTAGACAAAAATACTGCCGAACACAATTCCCCAGCGTGCATAGGTGTCGAGAATTTCTGAATGTTTACCTACATCATCGACGACAAGTACACCGAAGAAAGGGCTTTCCAGGAACAATATTAAGCTGCGCATGTAGCGCTCCGCGCGGTCTTCCACTGTGCCCACAGCCTCATCAATATGAAGCGATACGAGCAGATCCCTAACTTTGTGAGAAAAAGCAGTGTCCTCGACCAGGGGCTGAAGCGAGAGGAGCGCCCACTCTAATAGGGGACGGTACAAAATCAATGCAAGAACCGCGAAAAAGCACGCTAACATTACTCGCCAGGCGCTGTAACGCTTGAGAAAAAAAATGCACAGTAAGGCAAACATCAAAATAACAACAGCTATCGTGAAACCTGCAGTTAGGATAACCATGAGCCCGAGGGCAATATTTAGAAGTAAAAGCCCCTGAGCCAGGCGCGGCGCCAGCTTTAGTAGATACGGCAGGCGTGCTCGCTCCAGTCGTCTGCCCGCCAGGACCATTCCAAATAGGCCTGGTAACATAAGGAGAGCACCATATACCAGGCTGTAACCGCCTATACCTTGTCCAGTGAGCCGTTTCGCCTCTTCGCTAGAGCGCACCAGAGTTCGTGCCGCATGGGGATCCACATTGATCAGCGTGTAGGAGGTGAAGAAGAGCCAAAGTGGCAACGTTGCCAGAACGAACCAGAACACTGGAACGAGACTTTGCATGTCATCACGACGACTCTGATGCACAAGTAAAAAGAAGAGCATGATCCACAACTGTAAATGTGAGAGAAGGTCCACAGCACCACTTAACATGAACTCTAGAAAACCGGTGTAGCCTATGAAAATTAACGTCAGAGCCACCGGAAGCGTAGGCCGTTTGATGATACTGCGCGAGCGCCCAAGCTCCAGCCCAACCCAGATCACCACTGCGAGTATTGCCAGAATCCGGTATTCTGTGCCATAGGCAAGAACCGGTGCTGTCGCCCAGAGGCAGACATAGGAGATCGCAAGATTTTGGAGCGTTGTATTGGTCAAGCGCAAATTGCTGCCCTTTTCACGGGTATCGGAATATTAGTCAGTAGATTTATCAGCTACCCAGCGACGTGAAATGAAATACATGTGCTGCCGTCATTTAGTAATGTCACTAAACCGATAACAAAATGTTGCTATCAAGCATATTTAGCTCAAAAAGAAATGGGCGTTAAATCCGAGTCTATCATCAACAACCAACTTGGCATTTAACTACCTTTCCTCTAATTTTCGGTAACGGAAAATTCATCAGCGCTGAACCAATATAGCCGCTTCTCCTTGCCTTTATCCATTAATGCCTTGACGCAGTAGTTGACCTTTCTCCGGTTTACATCCAGTTCGTTGACCAACTCTCGTTGGCTAATGCGGGGTTTTGTTCGAGTATTTTTAGAACTTTGTGGTGGCTTGCTTCTATCATTGCTCTTGAGTTCAGATAACGGCATCTGTCATCTCTGATTAATAGGCGGCCTGTTTTATCAATAACTCCATGCTGAATAATCTAGGGTATTTATACTATTAGTTCAATTATTGAACGATATGTATTTAAGCGCATAGAAATATTTAAATCGATTCAATATTTTTTGTACAGGGTTATTGTCTGTTAGCTTCACACAGGTAAGCTACACGTTCTATTTCAATCGCTTCAAGGTATTTCTTACCGGGGTTTTCCTGCGGCCTCGGGAACTTATGTTATACAAACCTGTTAGTTCTCCTTTGCATAGATGGTCTGGCAACTGTCGGCAGAGGCGGTAAACACTCAGCTTTACTGCTATTGAGAGCTAATCGTTCCCAAACAAGTCCCGCGTATAGACTTTATTGGCCACATCATTAATTTCTCCTGCCAACCTGTTAGCTATAATAATATCGCTAAGCTGTTTGAATTCGGCGAGGTCAGTAATCACTCGTGAATGAAAGAACTCTTTGGTTTCATATGTCGGCTCATAAATAATTACCTCGATACCCTTCGCTTTGATACGTTTCATAATCCCTTGTATGGCGGAAGAACGAAAATTATCCGAGCCCTTCTTCATCACTAAACGATAAATCCCAACAACCCTGGGGTTTTGTTTGATAATGCTATCTGCCACAAAATCCTTGCGTGTTGTGTTGGCCTCAACGATGGCGTGGATCAAGTTTTGAGGCACATCAGAATAGTTAGCCAGTAGTTGTTTGGTGTCCTTTGGCAGGCAATAGCCCCCGTAGCCAAACGAGGGATTGTTGTAGTGGGAGCCCACGCGAGGATCAAGGCATACACCATCTATGATCTGTCTACTATCCAGGTCATGCGTCGCAGCGTAGGTATCAAGCTCGTTAAAGTATGAGACCCGCATCGCCAGGTAGGTGTTGGCAAAGAGCTTGATCG
>JAESSY010000087.1 GCA_016763855.1 Pseudomonadales bacterium | reverse complement strand
GAATTGAAGGAAGATTCAGTGTGTCGGAAATTCCGACATACTGGTAATGATGGAAAATCGTACAATATAAAGTTCTATAATCTGGATGCGATTATTTCAGTCGGTTACCGCGTTAATTCCAAACGTGCGACTCAGTTCCGTCAGTGGGCGACACAGGTATTGAGCGAGTTTGCTATCAAGGGTTTTGTGCTGGATAACAAACGACTTGAAAATGGTGTATTCCTGAATGAGGATTTTTTTGAAAGACTGCTTTCTGAAATTCGTGAAATTCGCCTGAGCGAACGCCGTTTTTATCAGAAAATTACCGATATTTATGCCACCAGTCTGGATTACAACATAGACAACCTAACCACTCAGGATTTCTTTGCGAGAGTACAAAACAAACTTCACTTTGCTATCCACGGACAGACTGCAGCTGAACTCATTATGCAACGTGCCAGTAGTGAAAAAGCGCATATGGGGCTAAGCAATTGGGAAAAAGCACCCGAGGGTAAAGTTGTAAAAACCGATGTGGTCATAGCTAAAAATTATCTGCAAAAGGGTGAGCTTGAATCCCTGGGGCGTATCGTCAATGCCTATCTTGATCTGGCTGAAAATCGTGCAAAACGCAAAATCCCCATGATGATGGAAGACTGGGCAAAACGCCTCGATTTATTTCTGGCGTTTGACGAACGTGAGATATTAGAAGATAGCGGTAAAATTACCACCAAAATCGCCAGAGATTATGCCGAAAGCGAATTTGAAAAATACCGCATAGTGCAAGACAGGTTATTTGAATCAGATTTTGACAAGTTGATTGGGCTACAAAAGAAAGAACGTGACGATCAATAATGGTGGAGGCAGCAGTGACTGAATATTAATGGACGATTCTGATCAATTAATTCGTATCTCTGCGTTGCAACATTATGCTTACTGCCCGCGTCAGTTCGCGCTGATTCATGTCGAACAGGTATGGGCCGAAAACTATTTCACTGCGCAGGGCAATCTATTACACGAGCGAGTCGATGGCGGTGAACCGGAACAGCGCGGCAATGTGCGCTATGAACGTGGGGTTTCTGTAAAATCAGAACGATTGCGACTTACCGGCAAGCTTGATCTGCTGGAAATCGAAGGCAAGCCACCGACCCACTATTTCCCTGTCGAATACAAACGCGGTAAGCCCAAGATAGAAGATTGGGACAAAATACAGCTCTGTGCACAGGCTCTGTGTCTGGAAGAAATGCGCAATATCACAATTGATGAAGGCGCAATGTGGTATTGGAAAGTGAGAAAACGAGAACCTGTATTGATTGATGATGCATTACGCAGCGTAACCCTTGCAGCCATTGAAGGCGCGCATAATGTACTTGCTTCTGGTATTACGCCACCGCCGATAGAAAAAAAGAAACGTTGCAAAGCTTGTTCATTGGTTGATTTATGTGAGCCGGGTACATTTCGGCATGACCGTTCGAATACTTATATTAAGGAACTTTTTGCAGCATCAACAATAAGTGATTCGAATGAAAGTTGACTGGGTTTGTCAATCAACCGATAACAAATTGTTAATGGCTGAAACAATGCCAACCGATGGAAATAAGCCATGAAAAAGCTACTCAATACCCTCTATATCACTAAACAGGAAAGTTACCTGCATAAAGAACGGGAAACCATAGTGATTAAAAATGGCAAGGATAAACTTGGCCAATTTCCCGCAATCAATATTGCCAATATTCTATGTTTTGGCCAAATATCGGTGTCACCTTTTCTCATGGGCTACTGTGGCGAACAAAATATTGGTTTGGCTTTTTATACACAGTACGGAAAATTTCTGGCGCGGGTGCAGGGTAAGCAAGCGGGTAATGTTTTGCTGCGTCGTGTGCAATATCGTTGGGCGGATGATGAAGAAAAATCTGTTTCAATTGCGCGTTTAATGGTTGCCGCAAAAATCAGCAACGGCCGCTCTGTGCTGATGCGTGAAATGCGTAATCACGGTAAAAGCACTGCATTGGATAGTGCTGTTGCAAAACTTGAGGTAAGCCTGCGTCGTGTACAGCATGCTCAATCGCTTGGTGAATTAATGGGGATAGAAGGTGATGCTGCTGCTACTTATTTTGGCGTGTTTAACGAATTGTTGCGCGGTAGCGGCTTTGCTTTTGGTGGCAGAGTGCGCCGCCCGCCGACTGATCCGATTAATGCTTTATTGTCCTATGTTTACACTTTAATTACGCATGAATGTTCATCTGCTTTGCAGGGAGTAGGGCTTGATCCTTATGTGGGTTTTTTGCACCAGGATCGCCCAGGACGACAAAGCCTTGCGTTGGGTTTACTTGAAGAGTTTCGTGCGCCTTGGGCTGATCGTTTTGTCCTAACATTAATTAATCGTAAGCAGCTCAAAATAAAAGACTTTACCACTGAGGCCAGTGGCGCAGTACGATTAAAAGATGATGCCAGAAAAACATTATTAATCGCCTGGCAGGAACGCAAGCAAGTCGAGATCATGCATCCTTATCTCGAAGAACAAGTACCGATTGGTTTGTTACCCCATTGCCAGGCCATGTTGTTAGCCCGACATATTCGCGGTGATACTGAATATTACCCCCCTTATCTGGTGAAATAATTGTGTTAGTACTGATAACCTATGATGTCAGCGTGATCTCCGAAGGCGGGCAAAGACGACTACGTAGAATTGCCAAAACTTGCTTAGATTTTGGAATGCGTGTGCAAAACTCAGTATTTGAATGTGAAGTCACGCCAGCTCAGTTTGTTACGCTTAAAAGCGCGCTATTGGATATTTTTAATCCTGAAGAAGATAGCCTTCGGTTTTATATGCTAGGAAAAAAGGGGCGGCAAAAAGTTGAACACGTCGGTGCAAAAGCTGTTGCTGATCCCGTTAAAGATGCGCTCATTCTATAATCGCTAACCAAGCGCTCTCATTAAATACCGTGGTGATTAGCGGGAGGATAGGTTTATGATAAATAAAAGAAAACAGATTCAATTGTTTGATTGTCAGTCGGATAAGTTCATATAATTTTAGGTTAGCGGAAAGCTGGCATTTGTTCTTTAAAAATCAGTAAGTTAGAATTTGACTGTCGCGCTCTTCACGGGCGCGTGGATTGAAACATCACGACAGAAGCGTACTCAATGTCGAAGTCAAGGTCGCGCTCTTCACGGGCGCGTGGATTGAAACAGCACTATCTGAACAATACGTATCCCCTTTAATGTCGCGCTCTTCACGGGCGCGTGGATTGAAACTCTGTACCGCGAATAACGGAGAAATAATGGAGACGTCGCGCTCTTCACGGGCGCGTGGATTGAAACGCAGAGCAGCGCGAGAATATCGCTAACGGCGTGTGTCGCGCTCTTCACGGGCGCGTGGATTGAAACACAATACGGCGACTCAAGTTATCTCCGGCAGCATGTCGCGCTCTTCACGGGCGCGTGGATTGAAACCTCTCCGGCAGGGCACTTGATATGCAACTCGCTTGGTCGCGCTCTTCACGGGCGCGTGGATTGAAACAAACATGATATTAACAGTTGAACAAATCACACACGTCGCGCTCTTCACGGGCGCGTGGATTGAAACCAGTTCGTGCCCTTTGGGATAGCGGGTGATTTCTCGTCGCGCTCTTCACGGGCGCGTGGATTGAAACAACCGTGGCAGCAGGAAGAAGGAACTTATCGGGCAGTCGCGCTCTTCACGGGCGCGTGGATTGAAACTCAAAGTTACCGTCAAACTGCCAGCCTGCGCCCAGTCGCGCTCTTCACGGGCGCGTGGATTGAAACTTACGATAGAACGTGACAGAAAGGAGCAGGTCTAACTTCTCGAACGCTGCTCGGCAATCTTTAAGAAAGGTATCCTTTTTCTATAGGCGGATTACTTTAGCCTTTACTCCACTTTATCAAGTGGTGGCAGTCCCAATTCTCGATTGTAATTATTATGGTAATGATGCAGTGCCGGTTCGTTTCTACCAAATATAAAATGATTTATTGCGCCAGATTGAGCTCCTTTGTGTGATGTCGCCGCGGCAACATAATCTTCATCTGGTGTTACCTCACTAAATCCAGCCAATCGTTCTGACATCATCATCCTGTCTGATTCTGCAATATTTGGGTTGGTATAGAATGAAACCTGAGAAAAAGATCGGTTAGGATCTGTCTTGTGGGGATAAACTCGAACCAGAGTAGCGTCTCCTAATTTTCCACTCTCTCGTTTCATGTTGCGTCCGCTTGGTATCAATTGGATATTGGGAAAGAGGTAATAGACAGGTACCGTTGCTTCGAGAATATCCCACTGTTCTTCTGGCAATGTCCTAAATGCATCAATTGCTTTTGCGCAAAGTAACATTCAATGATTATTCTTATAAGTGTCGTAGCATTGAACGTTGCCATATAGATCATTAGCAAGGGTGTTTTTGTGCAACACATTGAATTGGTAAGTTTCACCAAAGGTGTCAATGGCCAGCTTCCAATTCATGGGTGTTTCATATCTTTCGACTGCACCCAAGGTAAGGCTGCTGTAATCCCAAGAATCTAGTTCATCGCCTAAGTCCCCTAACAATTCAGTCAAATTAAAATTGGCACCTGCCTGTGGATGAACCCAAAGCAAACCATGTTTTTCTTCAGCGCTTAGTTTAATGAGACCATGGCAGCTTTTATCTACGTCGCCAAAGTGATCTTCCTTGGGTACAGAGATGAGATCGCCTTTATCGAGGCGCTGCATTAATAATTTTATACACCGAGTTTACTCGCGTCGTTCCATTTGTAAAGTCCTGAAAGAATAGTCGCAGCCTTAGACTAACCCTTTTCTCTCAAGATAAATTGTACTGTGCTCACATCGCGCGAGTATCGTTTAACGGAGTTCACGGACGGTACCTGTTTGTAACTGGCAATAAAATTGAAACATATTACCAAAAATATCACGATGCTTAGTCTCAAAACTTTCCCAGTTCAGGAGGTTTGTGCGTGCTTCGTCCTTCGGAAATGCTAAATCAAAATCGCTTTTGATCTTGGAGGATAAATTCACGAAGCCTAAGAAACTTAAACCCAGTTCTTGTAGAACGGCTTGTATGCTTATGGGTGTAAATTGATACTCCTTGGCATGGAACAGTAGGTCCCTGCAACCACTTAGGTTGTAGAAATCCTTAGATTGTTTTATGACACTAAAATCGCCATCGAGAAGATTGTCTAATATAGCTTGTCTAAAAATACGAATATGCTCATTGCTGGTTGTAAGTTGATTCTCTCGAATGAGAACTCTAGCGGTATTTACAACCTCTCTGGCTCGTTCACTATAAAGACCGATTTTTAATAATCCCCCGGGTTCTAATAAGTCGACAAGTGATCGCCAACCTCGAACAGGATCTTGCATGTGATGTAGTACACCTGAGCACTCAATGATGTGATATTTTTCTCTGAATTCTGAGAGATTTAAAATATCTGCCTGGATAAATTCAATATTAGAGACCCCATTTTCTCGAGCCATTTTCTTGCCGTAGGCGAGACTTGCCCGGCTAAGATCGATTGCGGTTACTTCTACATTGCGAAAATAGGCAGCAACCCGAATAGCATGTTTACCAGTACCGCAGCCAGCTACAAGTACCTTAATTGTTTGATTGTGGAGAAAGGACGGAGGCGTAAAGCCTTTTAGTTCTGAAACCAACGCTTGTCCGTAATCTGTCTTCACGGCGTAGTCCAGAGCACACCATCTAGGGTAAGGGTTTTCTTCGTATTGATTACCCACTATGTGTGAAGTCAAATCCTTGATTGAACCCAAGGACTCGATAGTATTTTGAATTTCAGCCTCTTTTTGTGGTTCGTATAAATGAGGTTCAATCACAATCTGCATTGTCTTGGACCAGAATGACATTGGCTTTCTGAGTAGATGTCCTCGAAAATTATAGTTGTGTAACAAGCAATACATGCTCAGCAGAAGTAGAGGATATTCAAGGTCGATATTTTGCCATTCCTTATTGATAACGGTTTCTGTAACGATCACTTGAAGTTCTGTTAGTACTTTCTCTTCCGTTAATGATACGGCGTAGACAAATTCATTGTTATTGCATTGCAAAGAAATGCTGACCAGAAAATTCATAAATCGGCGGTCTATTTGTTGCTGCGCAATGGATTCTTGCAATATACACTGTCGACATGCGGTTAAAAATTCTTCCATAATTGGATTATGAAATTGCACCTTGCGTAGCGCTTCGTTTAGCAATATATCCTTGGACAATTGCTGAGGATCCAAGGGTGTACTGCCATTAATCAAATCATATTTATGAATTAGAAGGGATGTTATCAAGCCGCTCAGGTCATTGTGATCGACCTGAGTGAATGCTAAATAGTTTATGAGTTCTTCTTCGATCTGCTTTGAGTAAAAATCGAGCTGAACATGTTTGATGCACTCAAATAATTTACTTCTGATATGCGGATCAGTGGGATCTAATTTTATGAGCTCACTATATTCGTCAAAGGCTTCAACATAGAGTCCCTGTTTGATTTTAGTATAAGCAAGAGAAGCACGAGCGCGCGTATCTTTGGGCGCGATCAATTCTGCTTTAGTGAACATGCTGGCGGCAATCGCGTATTCCTGATTCGCAAGGTGTAAGTGAGCCCGGCTGTACAACAATGAAGCTGAGTCTGGATGATAACTCAATCCTTGGTCTAGAAAGGTACCGGCTAACTTTAAATTTCCTTCGTCAAGCGCAATACGCCCTAGAAGGTTTAATGCATCCAGATTATCTTGCTGCTTTGAGATTACTTGTTGTGAGAGGCTTCTGGCCCGGTGGCGAAGTTTCAGGACTCTGCTTTGATCAAGATTGTCTTCAGCGTAGGTTTTGTCAAAGGCAATCCCTGCTTCTTCCAATTTTTTATTCAGTTTGCGTTTTAAAGCAGGACTGATGATCTCTACATCTTTAGCTTTTAACTGTAGCTTGGTACTGGCCATTACATACTCTCATTCGTCTGGTTGAGCTAACGCTTCATAAGCGCGTGTTGCTAGACACTTGCGCTTTACATATTCGAACTTTGCATATTCTATTGAGAGACAGCAAGATTGGGGCCAGCTTTTTTAGGCAATACCTTGCCGCCTACCTAATTAACAAAAGTGTTAAAGAAAAATCGACATTGGCCGTCATTAACTAATAAGAAATTAACTTAGAGTGAAATTCAGATGCCTCAATTGGGTGCAAAGCAATATCAGAAAATGAATGTCCAGACGAGCCTGTCTGACGCTAGCCCTCATCAGCTGATCACAATGCTATTTGACGGGTTGATTTCAAGACTTGCCATGGCCAAAGGGTTTATTGATAGAAAGGACTACGAAGGCAAATCCCGTTGCCTCGGCTCTGCTATCACCATCATTGGGGCACTTCAAAACTCTCTCGACAAAGAGCAAGGTGGTGATATTGCAGAAAATCTTGATCGTTTGTATTTATACATGACTCGCCGTGTATTCGCCGCGGGCGTTGCTAACGATGTCTCTATTCTTGATGAAGTTGTTTCGTTGGTTAAGACGATCAAAGACGGATGGGATGGCATAAAAGAAGAGGCAGGGCAGAGATCATGAGTACACTTAAGAATTATCGATTGTTGTCACTGAAAAATCAAATGTCTCGGGCTTATGATCTAGAAGACTGGCAAGGACTTGCCGATTTGGACAAGCAATGTCAGGAAACGGTAGGTCAAATTATAGAAGATGACCCCAGAGCGATGTTTGATGAACTGAGAGAAATATTGGGTTTCTATGCTGAGCTCATAGCCAGCTGTGAAGTTCAGCGAAATCAATATGCGAGAGAAGCAAAGCAACTAAGGTTGGGTCGTCATCATCGTGATACCTATGCGGATCTTGATAAACTGTCTGCGGTTTCTCCCTAAAAACGCTTCAGCAAAAATCTACTTCCATACTGACCGCTATTCTAGGGTCGCCTGAGTGTCACTTTAGATTTACACCCAAAAACTTAATTCCCCGCGGGTCCGCGACACAACTATCCCTAAAGAAATATCTGCGTTTGTTACCTTGGCGTGACAGTCAAAAAAAGACTAATAATTGACGGTATTTGCGCGTCAGTCATTTGACATCGACTGAAACACAGCTTTACTCATTAGTGTAGGTGACAATTTTACGTCACTTTTTTTGTCGGGCAGTTGTACCTGAAATAATTTTTGAGGCGTTGTACCCAATGTGGCGAGATATAAAAGTTTTATTAATTGATGAAGATCCAGAAAGAAGAAGAGACATGGAGGTCATTCTAAAATTTCTGGGAGAAACAGTAGTTTGTGCTGATATTTCAAATTGGCAGCAACAAGTGGATGAGCAGATCGCAGAAACCCGCGAAATCTCATGTGTTTTATTAGGCACAAATGGCGAGCCGGAATTGTTGGAAGCGGCACTAGATTCGATTTCAGAATGGGATACGACTGTACCCGTTCTGCTTCTCGGGCAGGTTCCAAGAGAATTGTTATCTGAAGAGTATCAGAGCAATGTGATTGCGAATATAGCAGTGCCACCTAGTTATAATAAATTGCTCGATTCCTTACACCGTGCTCAGGTTTATCGCGAGCATTATGATTTTTCTAGAGATAGAGAGCTTGGGCGTAATGCAAAATTATTTCGCTCCCTTGTAGGTACATCAAGAAAGGTAGGGCAGGTGCGTGAGATGATGGCGCAGGTTGCAGACAAAGACGTCACTGTTTTAATAACAGGCGCGTCCGGCACTGGCAAAGAAGTGGTTGCTAGAAATCTACATTATAATTCACCTAGGCGCGACGAACCTTTTGTGCCCGTAAACTGTGGTGCTATTCCGTCTGAATTACTAGAAAGTGAATTGTTTGGACATGAAAAAGGATCCTTTACGGGTGCGATAGCGACGCGCCAGGGGCGATTTGAATTAGCCAAGGGAGGTACGCTGTTTCTCGATGAGATTGGAGATATGCCTCTCCACATGCAAGTTAAGATTCTACGCGTGTTGCAGGAGCGATCATTTGAACGTGTTGGCAGCAATCAGAGTATCAAAACAAATGTAAGAATTATTGCGGCGACGCATAATAATCTTGATCAAATGATTGAAGATGGCTCTTTTAGAGAGGATCTTTTCTATCGGCTTAACGTTTTTCCCATTGAGATGCCAAGCCTTAAAGATAGAGTCGAAGACATCCCTTTGTTGCTTAACGACCTAATTACGCGAATGGAAACAGAAAAGCGAGGCTCAATTCGTTTTAATTCTGCTGCAATAATGTCTCTTTGTCGTCATGAGTGGGCAGGAAATGTGAGAGAACTCGCAAATCTTGTTGAAAGAATGACGATACTGCATCCCTATGGTGTGATTGGTGTTCAGGATTTACCTGATAAGTTTCGCCATGTAGATGCAGGTGATGAAGACGATATTGAAGACCTTATTTCTTCTGCTGAACCGAAAATCATAAATCTCAATGACACAGCTTTATTACCTGTTAATGGTCTCAATTTGAAAGATTATCTTACGAAATTAGAAAAGGAACTTATTCAACAAGCCCTCGATGATAGTAATAGTGTTGTGGCGCGAGCTGCAGACAAACTCCACATAAGACGGACTACCCTGGTAGAAAAAATGCGAAAGTATGGTTTACAGAAGCACTAACGCGTTAATTAAATGACGCTCGCTTAGATAAGTAAAATGGAACTTGCCTAAGACGGTTAATTTAAAGGGCTTTGAATGTTTGGCATCAATACTGCATTAGGAATAGAAGCGCGAGCTCTTGTTGACAGGAAGTTGACGGCAAAGCAAAGGATGCTGCAGGGATGCAAGAGGAAAGATGTTAGTTCAAGGATTGAACCAAAGGAGAGCAAGAGTTCGCACTTTTTTTAGCTATTTATACTTTCTAGCTATTTAGACAATGTAGGGCAACACAAGGAATAACAAATGTCTCAAGGACAGACGCAAGCACTAGATCCCGACGGAGAGCTTATTGATCGTCAGGGTCTTGAGACAGCCTTCCGTGATTTTTCTTCTATCTCTTCGCAACTCATAGATTCCTATGAACTTTTACAAAATCAAGTTGAGGAACTCAAAGGCAAGCTCAACAAAAGTAATCGTGAGAGGGTGCGGGTGGGGCGAGATAGAGAGGATATAGCCAATCGCCTAGAGCACTTGCTGGATTTTTTACCGGGAGGTGTTGTCGTGATTGATTCCAGGGGTGTAATCGAAGACTGTAATCCTGTCGCAATGGATTTTCTGGGCTCAATGATTGTTGGCCAATCCTGGTCGAATGTGATTAAGCATAATTTTTCACCTAGGTTAGACGATGGTCACGAAATTTCTCTCAAAGATGGGAGAAGGCTTAGCATTACAACCAGATCAATGAATGACGATGCATTTAAGAAAGGTCAGATAGTCTTATTGACGGATCAGACCGAGACGCGAGAACTACAAGATCAACTTTCGCGCCACGATAGATTGTCGACCATGGGAAAAATGGTTGCCTATCTTGCGCACCAGATTCGTACGCCCTTGTCCTCAGCGATGCTTTATGGCGGTCATCTGACTAATTTAGAATTGACGCAAAAACAACGTTCTTCATTTTCTGGGAAATTATTGAGTCAACTAAAAAATGTAGAAAGGCAAATCTCAGATCTACTTATTTTTGCAAAAGGTGAGCACGCTACACAAGAAGAAATCGAACTGAAAAGTTTTTTCTATTTACTAAAACGCGAAATAGAGGCTAATGCGAATCTGCAATATTTGGATATCATATATCGGAATGACGCGCCGAAGATAGCCTTCATATGCAATTCCCCTGCACTAATTAGTGCCATTCTTAATCTGGTTAACAATGCTAGGGAAGCAGGATTAGAGCTTAATCCTAAACACCACACCAAAATCGTCATCAAGGCTGTCGTGATCAAAAGCAAATTGCTTATCAGTATTTCGGATAACGGGCCGGGTATATCAAAGGGTCAAATGGCTCAGGTCTTGGAGCCTTTTTATAGCACGAAACCTAAGGGAACAGGACTTGGTCTTGCGGTGGTACAGGCAGTGACTAAATCTCTTGGGGGTACCTTAAGTATGCAGGCGGTCAAAACCGGCGGTGTGAAAATGAAGCTAAGTATTCCCTTAGCTTAGAGCCACTAATGAAAACAGTTTAGTTACAGAAGGGATAGATATGGCGAAGGAATGCATTCTCGTTGTTGAAGATGATGACGAATTAAGAGAGGCGGTAAAGGAAACGCTTCAACTGGCAAAGTTCAGAGTAGAAATTGCCAGAAGCGGTGAAGAAGCGCTAACAGTATTAAAGCGCTGCGATGTAGACATGGTTGTATCTGACGTGAATATGGAGCATATGGATGGCATAGAATTGCTTGAAAATATTCGTAAAGTATACCGCGACCTTCCGGTTTTAATTATGACTGCTTATGCGGATGTGACGAAAGCAGTGGCTGCCATGCGCTTAGGAGCTGTGGATTTCTTGCTAAAACCATTTGAACCTTCAGTTCTCATCGATACGCTGAAACAACAAATAGGCACTAAGAGCTTCTCAAATCCTATTGTCATTGATCCCATTAGCCGAAAACTGTTTCTGTTGGCAAGAAAGGTGGCTATTGCTGATTCAACCGTTTTATTGCTAGGAGAAAGTGGTGTAGGCAAAGAAGTTGTAGCAAGTTTTATACATAAGGAGAGCCGCCGAGCAGATAGACCTTTTGTTGCTATCAATTGCGCTGCCATACCAGAGAATATGTTGGAGGCGACAATGTTTGGTTACGAAAAGGGCGCATATACTGGCGCTTACACTAGTAAACCTGGCAAGTTCGAACAGGCTGATGGAGGTACTTTGTTACTCGATGAGATATCGGAAATGGATATCGGCTTGCAGGCAAAACTATTACGGGTGCTACAGGAACGGGAAGTCGAAAGACTTGGGGCGAAAACCCATAGAAAAATAGATGTCAGAGTAATTGCAACAACGAATAGGAATCTAGTTGATTACGTTAAGCAGGGTAAATTTAGAGAGGATCTCTATTACCGCATTAGTGTTTTTCCCTTAATGATTTCTTCATTGCGTGCTAGAAAACAAGATATCTTACCCTTGGCTGAACACATGGCAAATCTCTACTGCCGTCGTATGAATCATCCCATCATTGAATTTGATAAAGAAGCTCAATCCACTTTGACTAATTACGATTGGCCGGGAAATGTCAGGGAGCTTGAAAACGTTGTGCAACGGGCGCTGATATTACAGCAGGGGAAGATCGTTGGTAAGGCAGATTTATTTCTTGATCCTATGTCGGTTCTTCCTGATGCTAGCGAGCTTGAGAGCGAGTACCGTGAGTCCGTTGTTGGACGATGCTCAAGCACAAATTCAGATGAAAGTTTAGCAACAAAAGAAGAATTAGACCCCAAGATGAATCAAGGCCAAGATAATCTCGAAGAGAAACTAAAGCAAAAAGAGTTTCAGCTCATTATAGATGTACTGAAGGAAGAAAATGGTAGCCGTGGTAAGACAGCAGAAAAGCTTGGTATTAGCGGAAGAACCTTGCGCTATAAATTGGCCAAAATGCGGGAGTGTGGGATAGATCTCCACACGCGGCTTGCGGCTCACTAATTCAAATATTGACAAAGAGTAGGTGCTAGAACATGACAGATAGATTAGACATTCAGAATGTACTTTCCCAGATGCGAGATATGAAGGCGCAAAGTCAAGCTATGGATTTATCTCGAATTGATCACGGTGAAAGCCTACGAGTGGGCGGGGCTCAAAATGGTCAGAGCTTTAGCGATTTAATGGTCAATGCCCTTGATACTGTCAATGAGCTAGGTATGGAATCAGGAAGACTCGCTACGGCTGTTGTAAAAGGAGAAGAGGGTGCCACGCTAACCCAAGCAATGATTGCATCGCAAAAGGCGTCTATTGCTTTTCAAGCTGTAACAGAAGCTCGAAACAAACTTGTTGGAGCATACGAAAAAATCATGAATATGCCGATTTAGAACTGAATATAAAGATTAACAAAATTATGTGAAAACAAGTGCTTAGGAAGGAGTACAGAAAATGGCAGACATGCCAGCGGTGGCAGAACAACCTGAGGTAATTTCATCAACTGAAGTCAGTGGTTCGGGTATGACTGTATTGAATCGCTTTGATGAAAATACTAGTTTCTATGCTAAGAATGACGCTACAAAAGGTTTTCTAAACCTACCCTGGCTTCGTCAAATGGGATTGATGGTTGGCCTTGCGGGAGTCATTACCCTTGGTTTTATGATGGTGATTTGGAGCCAAGCACCGGATTACCGTCCTTTGTATCCCAATCTCGAATCTAGCCAGTCTGCCGCTGTGATTAATGTGCTCACATCCTCAGATATCCCTTTTACCGTCGAACCTGAAACAGGTTTGCTGCTCGTTCCCGTTAAGGATATCAACATTGCACGTATGAAAGTGGCAGGTGCGAATATTATTACACCCAGTGGCTTAGGTTACGGTATTTTGGATGAAGAGCAGGCGCTTGGAACCAGTCGCTTAATGGAAACGGCGAAATATAAAAGAGCGATAGAAGGCGAGCTCGCGAGGACCATAGCCAGTTTGCAGAATGTTAGAAAAGCAAGGGTTCTACTTGCAATACCTAAACAAAGTGTTTTCGTTAGAGATAATCGACGTCCTTCTGCCTCAGTATTTATTGAAGTGACCTATGGCAAAGACGTTGGGACTCAGCAGGTGAAAGCCATCATGCATCTCGTATCTCACAGTGTTCCTTCTATGAATAAACAAGATGTTAGTGTTGTAGACCAATTTGGGAATTTGCTATCTGAACTTGAAGATACAGATGGCGTTGGTGGAAGTGAGAAGCAGTTACAGTTTGCAAAAAAAATTGAAAGTGGAATTTTGGAAAAAATCAATCGAATTTTACAACCCGTTCTCGGCGACACCAAATTTCGTGCTGAAGTATCTGCGGATGTTGACTTTACTTGGGTTGAAGAAACTCAAGAGATGTTCAATCCAGATTTGCCATCGATTCGAAGTGAAGTAACAAACGAAGAACGACTGTCAGGGTCTGGCAGGGGAGGTGTTCCGGGAGCGCTATCTAATCAGCCACCTATCGACGCAACCTTGCCTGAGAACGCAGAAGCTGGAGGAGAGGCCTCGAAAGGCACGACGCGCTACCAACGGAATTCGACTCGTAATTACGAATTGGATAGGACGATTAGTCATACAAGACACCAAGTAGGACAGGTCACTCGCCTGACAATATCGATAGTGCTAGATGATATTCGTTTGAAGAATAATGAAACCGGTGTGCCAGATATAAGCCCATGGGATGACGCTTCCCTCGGAAGGTTGAGCCAGTTAGTAAGGGATGCTGTTGGGTTTAATACTGCGCGCGGTGATAGGGTTACTGTGATTAATGAAAGTTTTCTTTCTGTAGAAGTCCCCGTAATACTGGAGCCAGGTTTTTGGACCGAAGCCTGGTTCTTATCTCTGATAAAGCAAGCGATGGTTGGTTTGATGATCATTTTCTTGACGTTTTTTGTCTTGCGCCCAGTCTTAAATATGTTGGCAGGCCCAACGGCTGAAGAACGAATGAAAGATATGATGGCTGAGCAAGAATTGGAAAGAATGGCAGAAGAAGAATTAGAGCAGGAAGAAGAGATGATGCAAGAAACTGTCACCTTAAGTGGCGGAGAAGAATTGTTGCTCCCAGGCCCTGGTGATATGTTCGCTCGTCAACTGGACGCGATCAAAGCACTTGTTGATGAAAATCCTTCAAGGGTCGCTCAAGTTGTTAAGAGTTGGGTCTCTACCGACTCGTAGAGTTCAGCTAAATTTCTCAAATACAGTATTGAAAGAGATAGGTGGTAAAGATGGAAGCAAGTACGGTTGTTAAAATGGATAAGCTGGACATGGCAGCAGTCTTACTTTTGAGTCTTGGCGAAGGACACGCTGCCAAAATTTTGTCCCAAATGGGTCCAAAGGAAGTTCAGCGTGTCGGCGGCGCTATGGCTGCCTTATCGAATATTCGAAATGATCAAGTTGAGCATGTAATGGGTGAAATGTTAAACGATGTGGAAAGCCAGACTGGGCTTGGTATCGGTTCTGATAATTATATTAAGGCGACTTTGGTTAAGGCACTCGGTGCTGATAAGGCAGGCGGCTTGATAGACAGAATATTGATGGGAGGCAAAACAACGGGCCTTGATACGCTTAAATGGATGGACGCGCGCTCAGTATCCGAAATCATTAGATATGAACATCCGCAAATACAAGCGATTGTATTGGCTTATCTGGATCCCGATCAATCTGCTACGGTGTTAGGTCACATGAGTGATCCAAGGGTTCGACAAGATCTACTGATGAGAGTTGCTGCCCTCGATACTGTGCAACCTGCTGCATTACAGGAATTGAATGACATCCTTGAGAAACAATTCTCTGGGTCATCAACGCAGGCCTCAGCCATGGGAGGAACGAAAATTGCTGCTGAGATTATGAATAATGTCGATTCTCAGATTGAGAGTGAAATTATGGAGGCGATCTCAGAAGTCGATGAAGAACTGGCGACCCAGATACAAGATCTAATGTTTGTCTTTGAGAATTTGTCTGAGGTTGATGACAGAGGGATACAAGCATTATTAAGAGAGATTTCTACGGATGTATTGATTATTGCGTTGAAGGGCGCTGAAGAAACGATGCAGGAGAAAATATTTAAGAACATGTCTAAGCGTGCAGCAGAGTTGTTGCGTGATGATTTGGAAGCGAAAGGCCCAGTAAGACTAAGTGATGTTGAGAATGCGCAGAGAGAAATATTAACAGTTGCACGTAAGATGGCGGATAGCGGTGACATAATTCTCGGCGGTGGCGGAGACCAGATGGTTTAGATGGATAGAAGCTGATGGCAAAGTTATTAGGTCGCATACCTGCAAGTCAGGTCTCAAATGGTGAAGTCTGGTCTCTTCCGAGTATTAAATTGGATGAAGAAAATGGAACGAAATTATTTAGATTGAAGCGCGCAATTTTGAGTGGTCAGAATAAAAGTGCGACGGTTAAATCGGGGATGGCAAACAAAGCTAAACTTCCGTTAGCTAAGAAAGATGTCTTAGGGATCGGTCACAACGTAACAAAGACCGCCGATTCACATTTAAGGTCGGAATGTGAGGATGTTTCAGGTCAAGTTGAGGACGCTTCAATAGAAGAGGGCTCTTTATTCGCTGAAGGCTCTCTACCAGCTGAAGGCTCTTTATTAGCTGAAGGCTCTTTATTAGCTGAAGGCTCTCTACCAGCTGAAGGCTCTTTATTAGCTGAAGGCTCTTTACCAGCTGAAGGCTCTTTACCAGCTGAAGGCTCTTTACCCAAAT
>JAESSY010000086.1 GCA_016763855.1 Pseudomonadales bacterium | reverse complement strand
TGCCAGATCAGGCCGCGATAAACCCCGATAGGCCTTGCAACATTTATAAAGATATTTTTCTTTAGGTTTTTTATCGCCAATGCCCCCAGGGAAAACTCGCCTCTAGGTGCAATGACGATTGGTACAGAGTTGAGTTGAAATAATCGCTTGGCTATTAAAACCGGAAGTGTGAACGTGCTGTCAAAAAAACTATTTAAGTAGATGACCTGCGGCTGAGTACTACCAATTATTTTAAGTAACACACGGATAGACACCTGCGCGGGTGACAAGTACATAACTTTAGAATTTCCCAAAGCCTGCCACTCATTCGGCACAACTTCCTCGTAAGCCGCATTAGTGCCCGCATCACGATCGAGTGTAACAATGCGAAACTCGAATTTGTCACTTAGTCGTTCGACCATGTTCTCAATAGTCTTTATTGGTCCACCTGCTCGATAACCAGGCAAATAGTATTTATTAAAAACAAGAATAATGGGTCGATCTATCATTTTGCAACATCCCATGGTGCGGCAGGATGTTCGTACTTCCCGTTCGAACACTCAAGTATTTTCAAAAGGTATAGGGCACCCGCTTGACTTTCGAGCCCAGAACTCCAGGCTATGATCATATTTCGCTGCGCACTTGTAACAACGCCAGCTTTCAGTGCGGCTTCTAGGCAGGCTTTCAATTCACTTTTATCATCGACCCTAAATATACCACCAACACCGCTTTGACCTACCACGCCCGCACTTCCACAGGTATCACTACATATCACTGGGGTACCACACATCAGGGCCTCAGATGTCACAGCCCCCCAACCGTCAAACAAGCTCGGTAGTATCAAGCAATCTGCAATTGACATTTGTGCTTGCACATCGTCAGAAGGTAATCTACCTATCCACATTACTCTATCGCCCAAAACCTTCTCTGCCTGCGCCCGCAATACATTTTCTAGTGGTCCGCTACCAATGACTACAAGCTCAAAATCTAGACCCATTAACTCCCCTAGTAGCATTATCAGCCAATCTAGTCTTTTGCGTTGGATAAACTGTCCCACAAAAATAAACCTAAATGGCCCTACTGGCCTCGCGATAGCTTTCAACGGCTCGTTCTTTTCCAAAAAGTATGTGAAGGGAAAGCTTTTTGCCTCAGGAACGCCGCGTTGCACAACCCATTTTGACGTTCGGTAACCTATAGCAAGTACACCGGATATGGCTTTTCGACTATTTCGCAACAATCTAGAGTATTCGAAACGTTTAATTGTGCCACGCCAGCCAACATCGCTGATGGTTTCCATAACCACCCATTGCGCCATCGAACGAGCCGATAGTCGTTTTTGCGCAACACCCACTAAACCATTGGCACGAATTCCCTGGCAGATATGGATTGAATCGCTAGTGGCACTAGCAACTAGCTCGGTAACTGCTTGTTGCTCGCTAACAATTTCAATCGTCACATTGCCGGTCTCTGGCTCCAGCCAACCCAGCTTCTTTCGATCCGAAGACATGAGCTCCTCAGCAACATAAGTAACATTCACGCCTAGCTCACTTAGTGCAGTCGCAAGCCCCATCATGTGGGGTGTTACAATTCTCTGCCAAAACCAGATATCAGGCATTTTAAATTTTTCGCTCGCGGTGTCCTGTTGCAACCCACCCGAATATAACCAGCGTTAACATGCCCATACCACCTACGGAAAAAAAGGTAGACTCGCCAAAATTCAGCAACAAAACTGAAGCCAGTATACCAACGGCCACGCCTCCTTTTTTTAGCGCACCTTGAAGAATACTCACGCCCCAAAAGAGAAACATTAAGAACCCAAATACACCCACCTCCTCAATGACTGCAATGGGCAACACGCCTTTTTCGATTGACGCCCCTATCGGAAGATTAAAAATAGGGTCACGGATAACAAGCATTTTCATTGGATCCGATGCAATACCAAAGCCAATGCCCGTAAAAGGGTCCTGTTCTATATTATAAAACATGTTGTTAATCAACCTACCACGAGCGCCATCATATGCTTCAATAATGCTCGTAAAGTTGCCTCGTTTCAAAAGAAACGTACTCAACGCTTCGATGAGCTTCGTTGCAAAAACAGTAACCAGAAGAACCGTAAAAAATACAACCAGCCCAACCCGCGAGCTCCGAAAACCGGGAAATAACTTGATGATCGGTGCCCTTGAAAGGGTGCTGGTTACGATTAAGGATGCAATGATACCACCGAGCATCGCTAGGCCAGCGGTTCTAGCCTCTGACATTAATAATAAAGCGAGACACACGCCAGACAATAGAATGATCTTCCAGGGTGGGCGATTAGAAATCAACATTCCCAGCACTAACCAAACAGCCAGTAGTGACATTGTGGGACCAAATGCTTGTGGATGATTCAGTATCCCTTGCAAACCGGACCCATTACGCAAATAGCCGAGAGGTAGTACGACAAGTGGAAGGCTAGCTAGCATTATCAATGTAAGTGCCGAGAACAACTGATTTATTAACTGTTCACTCTGGGCTGCAGAAAGACCAGCCCACGCTACAAACAGTGTTACCACGACAACTGTCCACGAGATAGCTTTAAGAATTGAGACATCGGGAATAACACTAAACAATAATGAATGCACAATGAGAAATGCGCCCAGAGCTACCGTATACAATACTGCTCGGTTTTGGTCCGACTTACATTTGCTGGGTTGATAACGTAAAAAAACGGAAGCTGCAGCGGCAAAAATGATTGCATACCTACCTAGCGCACCCAATGACGCAGGCGGCGCGATGCCTGGACTCAGCATGGTAAACAACCAGCATAGTGCTAGCGTTTGGATTGCTTCTTTTCTTCCAAAAAGGGAGGCTGTGGCTAGCACGAAAAAACTAATGCTTGCTGTAGGCTCAGATGCAACTCGAAGAACCAGCGCGAATAGCAATATGCCATAAAAAATTGAACTTTTGCGGACGGCCATTCAGCTTCCTATTATAACATACCATTCAAAGCCGCTCTCATATCCTCGCGCAGCTATCTGAAACTTTCCCAAATAAAAATGAGCGACACTCGTGTAGATTTAGCTTAGCGCAACCCAGCTAAGTATAACGACTTCCACAAATATTTATTCTAAACATTCTTTTCGAAAATACTTTAGTAATCTAGATCCCACACACTTTATAATGCCCAATCCTGAGCTTGAAGCAATTGAGGAGCGCGATAATAATGCGCACCACATCATCCTGAAGCTTTAAGGTTTTTGAATTGACAAAGCTGGGGATTCCTTTACACCGAGAGTTTATCCTTATGGAAAGAAACATCGCTATTTACTTAAATTCTGCTGGGTTTGGCGGCGCGGAAATGCTTTTGCTCAGATTTTGCACGCACCTCACGAAAAATAGCATTCCTCACTATGTGGTAAGTGAGCCTGATACATTTTTCGGAACAGAGCTAGAAAATAATGGGACGATAGTTATTTCAGCTCGATCGGCCCCAATTAGAGCCACACATTATTTCGTTCCATACTCCGCCATGATCAGAGAAGCTATTCTATGGGCAAGCGGCTTCCCAGAAATGAAACTCCTTACATGGATAATCAGCCCTAATGAAAGCTTTACGCCTAATCTTCCATTCATGGGCTTTGCGCTAAGAAATTTTGGGTATGAAGCTGCCTTAGTTTCGTCTCATATTCAGTTTTGGCAACGTAAAAGACTCATTAATCTAAAGCAAAAATTGGGTGTTGGTGGTGGCCTATTATTAATGGATGGTGCAACAAAAAGAGTTGCGACCTATTTTTTGGGTGAAAAGATCGCAAACAGTATTCCCCTCCTCCCTATTCCGTCCCCAACCGGAATAAAACGCTTAAAAAAGCATAAGAAGGAAGATGGCGTGCTAAATATAGGCTACCTTGGGCGAATAGAGAATATGAAATTTTCTGCTTTGAGTGGATTTATCTCAAACACTTTGGCTTATCATTCGCTGTGTGAAAGAGTGAATCTCCATTTAGTTGGCAATGGACCTAGGATTGATAGCGTAAGAGAAGCCTGCCAGGCCGCAGGTGTATATCTTTTTGAGTATGGTTTCATGGAAAATGAAGCAGCTCGAAAAGTTATTGTTGAGAACTGCGACATTGGGGCTGCAATGGGTACAGCCGCTCTAGATTTAGCTGCTTCTGGCTTACCAACAATCATAATTGATCCTAGCTTGGTTGATAATTTCAAACCTCAGGAAATATTTCACTTTGTACACGAGATCGAAGAGTTCACTCTCGGGGAATACCGAGATTTCCCAGCGTATGATTCGCATGGCAACACATTTCGAGACGTTGTTTCTAAGCTTCTGAGCAACCGCCTGCTTGTGTCCAAGGAGGCTGATTATGTAGAAAAACATCATGACCCGGAAAATATTTTTGCCAAGTTGTTGTTTTATGTGTTCGCCTCTGACGTCGAAGTTGGTGAATTGATAGAAGATACAGCAAGCCTCACTTCCTATATTAATTTAGTTGGACGCTTTCGTAGACGAAAGAATTTTGGCAGTTTGCTTTCTTAACTGTTAGATACCGCAACGAAAACGATATGTCTTTAAAGATCAGTCCAATCACTACGCTGCTTATATTCAAGCCTTGTATCAGATCGCTGTGTTGATTTTAAACCCTAAAACCTAGCGACATGAGGTCAAGTTCGCAATAAAAATATACATTACCGACTCACCGCTCAATCGTATATCGAGCAAAACCAGCTGCATTTTGAAGCTGAATGAACCGCAAGTTCACCTAGCGATCCCTCTTCGTTAGATACCCTGCTCTATAGCCAGCAAATGCAAACTTAGTAAGGCCTAGCGTATATTTCCATCCAAATATCGGATGGCCCGTTCTAATATGAGCAATAAGTGTTCGAAAAGTCCAATAGAGCGCTAGAGAAGACTTTAGGTTCTTTCGATAAACATAGCAAAATGACCAAAGCCATTGCTGCCGCCGCACCCTAGTTTCACTCTTTGTTCTTTCGCGATCGTAGTGTATTACTGAAACTGCATTTACTCTTGAAATTTCGTAACCAAAGTTCTGCAACCGTAATGCAAAATCCAATCCTTCTCCAGCAAAGAGCAAGTTGGAATCAAAAGGTCCTATTTCGTTAATAACCTGGCGACGTAAAAGAAAACAGGCCTCATAAAACGTAGGCAAGTTGCATAGCGATAAATTTTGCTTGTTAATAACCTCACCCGAACTCGAATCGATGATATCTGGCGAAACAAGTGCAGAACTGCGATTATCATCAATGACCCGAATCATTACATCAGCCGTCTGTTTTGAGATCACAACATCATCATCCAAAGATAGAATGTACGGCGTTTTTACCTGCGCCCATAAAAGCTCTCTACCTCTCGCAACACCTAAATTACTATGGCTATGGAATACTTGGCAGGACGATTTTGGTGCGAAATTGCTGTCTAGGTATATTCGAGTATCATCCGTCGAACCGTTATTAAGTATAAACAGATCGACTTGGGAACCAAACTCGAACTCAATATTATCAAGCGTTTTCCTCAACTGCTCTACGCGGTTATGAGTTATCAAACATATAGCAAATACTTTTTTCAACATCGCACCCCAAGGCAACTCTAACGTCTATTATAAAAGGAGGCATTGTGTTCATGCAGAAAACCTCTACCATCAGCCCCGTTTATCTTTCATCAAACACTGCGTCGGATGAATTCCGCAAGATCTTATCTAGCGAGTAACGTTAACCAAAACTTTGACGCTGCCACACACCACCGAATTGGAATAAACACAACTCACGACACATCCCTTCTTGAATCCAACACGCAACAACATAGTGTTGGAGCCAACCAAAGCAATAATCATTAATTCCATAAAATCAGCAGAAGAATCGAACTCACCTTCAAAACTCGCACACCCACCGAACGCCTGGGATTCGAAAGCTGAGTTGTACAATCCTGCTATCGTCACCTATCCGTTGTACCAACCCTCTGACACACAATAGCGTTGCGATGCTCGTAACAAGCATCCCCATTGCTGTCGTGAATGGCAGTGAGAACACCCGCTCAAATATGAAAGCACATCCCGATAGAGGAAGGAAGATGAAAAGCAATCGAAGCGTCGCGCACTCCCACCTAAACCCTATTAAATGACGGGCCACACCATAGACAACGGCAATATAAAGAACATATAGACAAAAAAAGGCTATGGCGACGCCCTCTATTCCAACAATAATCAACCCTACCCAAATCATTGCCAGATGTAGGAGGTTGAATGAGGTCTCCGTCACAAAAAACCATCTAGACTTAGCCAAGGCAAGCATAACAAACGCCAAGGGCCAGGAGATCACTCGAGCTAAACAACCTAAAATAAACCACTGCAAAAGATCAGCCGCAGGAAGAAACTCGCCAGTAAAAAATACGCGGATAATCCATGGTGCAAAGGTCAGGGTAGCCAACAAGCCAGGCACTGCTAGTAAAAGACCGATTTCGGTCTGTTCATTCACTAACCGCCTCATTGCGCTATGATCATGGGAAATTTCAGTTAATCTAGGGTAGTAATCCGCACTCATTGCTCCAAGAATAAAGTTGATAAACATACCCGACAGTGAAAACGCAGCGGTAAATATTCCCACAGCTACCAGATCCAGTTCCTGACTTATCCAGGAGCGCGTCAGATAGGCTACCAGCGCGACCATCAGCCCGTTCCACATGAAAACTAAGCCCAAACGAATCATGCTATTGGCGGCGTGAAAGCTTTCTTGCCAAGTAAGATGTACCTTTGGCACGGCCACTCGTCTTGCGAAATGCCATGTCGCGATAAGCTGGATAAGAGCGATGAAAAATAGAGATGGAATTATGCCTCGCGCCCCCAAAAAGCTGTACAGCGCAACCGCTACTACAGTTCCAACAGCCGCACCAATTATAGTAAGTCGAGCAAGATCGCCGATGCGCCGCATTCCCTGCAATACTGCTGCCTGACCGCCTTGTATGTTAGCAAAAAATATAATCGGACCTAGTAACGCTATATCCAAGGCATAGCCATCTGACCCAAATGTGTATTGGCTTAAGGGCACGGCTAGTGCGATCATGGCAATCATGCCAATGATTCCAGTTAGCCAACAAATTCTGCGTAATGATAAAATAGTACGTCCAATCGCGAGATCGTCGCCTTTTCCAACGGCCTTGGCAATGTCACGCACTGCACTCTGCTGAATTCCCAGGCCTGCAACCGTTCCTACCATGCCCTGGATTGCTTGGTAGGTTCCCACCAGACCCACGCCAGCAGGGCCAATTAACACTGCTGCGAATTTCATCCGCACCATACCCAGCAGCAAATTGATTCCAGCCGCGCCGCCAATTATCGACGTGGATTTAAGTATCTGATTGTAGGAGTCAGGCTTGCTCTCAGCCACTTGAAGCGTACTCAGCGATGCGGGTCATATGGTTCCAGACTTAATGTGCATCATCTCATTAGCCACATGATCGTGTTGTTCCGCTTTAAGATGGGGGCCTATAGGGTGGCTTAGCACTTCATTTGCCAGTCTTTCGGCTATTGGAAAGCTTCCAATACTCTGATCCAGATATCCATAAGCTAGCTGGCGATGCGGTGGTATCGGATAGTGAATCATTGTAGCGATGCCTGCTTGCTCCAGACTTTTTTGAAGATTGTCACGATCCTTAGTTCGTACAACATATTGATGCCACACAGGTTCTGCCCACTCGGGAACAAAGGGCAGCACCAAATTCGATTGGCTTAATTTTAGTGAATATGTTCTCGCAAGCGCACTACGCCGTGCATTCCATTCATCTAAATATTTTAACTTTACAGAAAGAACAGCAGCCTGAAGCGGGTCTAGGCGACTATTAACACCCTGCACCTGGTTTTCATATTTAACCTTGGACCCGTAGTTACTTAATAGCCGTATTCTCTCCGCAAGTTCTGAGTCGTTGGTCGTCACTGCACCACCATCACCCATGGCACCAAGGTTTTTACCGGGATAAAAACTCCAAGCAACTGCATCACCATGCGATCCGATACGCTTGCCTCTATATCTCGCACCATGAGCCTGCGCAGCATCTTCCAAAACCCTCAAATCGTACTTACATGCCAGCGCTAGAATCGGGTCCAAGTCGGCAGGTTGTCCATATAAATGAACCGGAAGAATCACTTTGGTCTTTGCAGTTATCTCAGCTTCAATTTTATCTGGATCAATATTGTAAGAATCTTCACAAGGCTCAACTGGTATTGGGACCGCACCGCACCGACTCACAGCAAGCCATGTTGCAATGTACGTATTAGATGGGACGATCACTTCATCTTGCTGACCAACACCCATAGCTTTCAATGCCAAAAATAGCGCATCCAGACCGTTACCCACACCAACACAGTGTCTCGCTTCGCAAAAATCAGCGTAAGCTGACTCAAACGAGTCGACCTCTTCACCAAAGATATACCAGCCTGAATCCATTACTCGGAGGCATGCCTCGTCCAGTTCATCCTTTAACTCAAGGTAGCTTGCGCGCAAATCAAGGAAAGGTACATTCGTGGTCATTATTTTATATACACCAAGTAGTCATCATAATTCCGGATGTAGTCATCTGCGTCATATTCGTGAGAAGCGAGAACCACTAGAACCGCGTCTGATGAATATTTATACTGGATACCCCAGACTTTCGGAGGAATATGTATACCGATATGAGGTTCGCACAAAAGAAATTCTTCACGGCTATTGCCATCATCTACAACTATTGCTATCGATCCACGAACACATAGTAAAAATTGGTGACATCTTTTATGTGCATGCTCACCTCGAACTGAACTATTTGGGACGTTGTACACGAAGAATATACGCTTAGGGTTAAACGGGAGTTCCTTCCTCCACTCTAGCGCTGCTAGATCACCGCGAAGGTCTTTCACGTTTTGTATCTGATGCAACTTTACGCCTTTAACCTGCGAACGCTCTAGTTCTCCAACCTTGCCGACAACATTCGTTTGTTTTTCATCTGTATCCATGTACCCGACGATCATTGCCGGATTTCCGACTACTATCGCTTTAGGAGGCACGTCAGCTGTCACTACCGCACCCGCGCGTACCATCGCACCTGAACCCACTGTTATTCCTGACACTATTGTTGAATTCGCACCAATTGACGCACCGATAAGAATATAGGTCTCTGGCGATTTACGAGGATAGAATTTGCTGCGTGACCAATCATCATCTGTAAATGTAGCATTTGCGCCAACGAAAACATCGTCATCCAATCTAACGCCATCACACAATTGAACCCCACTCTTAACCATTACTCGGTCGCCAATGCGAACATCGTTTGCTATGAATACGCTGTTTGCGATATTACAGTTATCACCTATAACTGCGCCTTCTAGAACATGAGAATACGCCCATACCTTAGACCCTTTACCGAGGGTTGCGCCGCGCTCTACAATGGCGAGCGCATGTATTTCGGAAATTATTCCTCTCATGAGTAATTGTACCTACACAATGTAATTGGCTCGCAAAGAAATCTACCTATAACAATAAAAGGATAACTATAGCCGCAATATCTAAATGCAACAAACGTCAGATGTCTAATATTTTAACTTTATCCGCTTCTTCTAACCAAGTATCCACTAACTCTTTCGGATACCCCTTGTGAAACCGAAAGCGCCAGGGGTATACATTCTTTTTCTGCCCATCTTCCTCATACTTAATTTTTGAAGTTGGTCCAATATTCTTCGAGGGGTTTCCGACCGCTATTTGTTCGGGGGGTAAATCTTGCGATAGAAAACAACCGGAGCCTACTAGCGAATCAGCTCCCACACGAACTCCGGGGTAGACCACAGCATGAGCACCAATCACCGCGTAATCTTCAACTATCGGCCCAGCTATTTCAGAGGATGGCGGTCGTCGATCATTGATTAGAGTTGAGTTGAGGAATATCCATACGAAACTTCCCACGATCGAACCTTGGCCTATCTCTACATTGGAGCCTGTCTTTACATAGCTACCTATTGTTAACTCTCCCATTACCACTGTCCCAGTGCCTGCTTGAAATGCGTCACCAATCTGCGAGTTTTCTCTAATTATTGCGTGATGCCCTGTGACCAAATCGTCCCCAATTGTTGAACCCTGATAAATAATGGTATGTGATCGGACATGCGCTCGCTTTCCAATGGTTAGCTCGCTTCGCTCTCGCCCATTTGAATAGCCGATATACGAATACGACTCAATAATCGAGCCATCTCCAATTGAGACGCCCGCACCTACTGTTACAAAATTTCCAAATTTGACATTTTTACCAATCTTGGCTTCCTCAGAAATCACATTCATATCGCCACTCCTAATTATTTGATTTTTAGCCGCAATTGGGACATTTGTGCATGAACTACTCGGCCGCAAGCGATCGAGTTTCAAAACAAACCCAACTGCCGACTATTTTCTTCATTCTGATTCATCGCTTAAAGCCGATCTTACACATAAAGCACGTATGAATTCTTCACTTGAATTTCCTATCGTTTCGACGAAATAACTTCGAGCCCACACCTTGTCGCCCCAAAAGTGTCGTCGCTTTATTTCCAGACTCAATTTGAAGAGCTCCCCAGCAGAAACACTTTCAATTACTTGCATTATTTGTGAAGGTGACTGCTCTGGTATCGAGCGAACTACCATATGAATATAATCAACCGGAACCTCAAGTCCTACAACTTCAATATCATAGTTATGTCTAATCTTTAGAATCGCCTTTAACTCGTTCCGATAGGGTTCTCCGAACACTTTGTGCCGATATTTCGGTATCCACACAAGGTGGTATAATCAGTCGAAATGCATGGTTTGTATTTGTCTGTAAATCCATTAGCTTACACTTTGCGGTTAAAGATCTATGCTCGATAACAAGCGCTGTCAATCTCGGTTGATTATCGAGACTCAAACAGATACAAATTGCATTCAACCAATAGTTGTTGTGTCACGCGCTTCCGCCCGGAGACTATCTATTTCACTTTTTAACGCCTCATACTCTCGTAGCTTTCTCTTCAAAAAGCGTTTGGTCAGCTTAGCTTTTTCTAGCAGCCCGCTCGGCGTCAAGGTGTACATATAGTTCAGTTTTTTGTCACTGGCTCTAAAGTTCTCTACTTTTATCAGGCCCTTGTTCGCCAAGGCCCTAACACAATAATTTACGCTTCCCAGGCTCACGCCTAACGCCTCTGATAACCCGCGCTGTGAGATGCAAGGCTGCTCTTGCAACACTCGCATTACGCGAAGGCTTACTTCTTCTTTGGGGTTGGATTTAATCATTTTTTACAGGTGGAATAGTTTGTATTTGAAAGTCACTGGATTAAATAAATTGCTTACGGGCAGGCTACCGCAGGGTTATCACCCTATTCAAGCTAAGACTAAGTGTTAACCACTTGCGACAGCAGCAATTGAATCCTGCTGCACCAACACCCTCGTTTGGCCGCCTAACATCGCCACCAACAATTCAGCTCTTTTGGCGCCGTTAGTCATTTGAAAAACGCCCTTTAATCCCGCAAGGGCGCCATCGAGAATTTCAACCCTGTCGCCTAGCGCATAGCCTTTGTTTTCACTCTGTCGTGCGTGTATTGCCGGGTCTTCTCGCTGCATAAGGCTATCTATGATGCTTTCATCAACCGGCATCACCCGCTGGCCGCAACTCACGATATCCACAACGGCCAGGGTAGAGCGCACTGGCGCAATGTTTTGCTCTCCTATAGCCACTTTGATGAACAGATAGCGTGGGAACAGCGCCTCTACCTTCCATTGGTAAGTTGTCTTAACTCTCTTGCGTAGCCTGATACGCGGTAGATATACCTTAAAACCTTGCCGCTCTAGGTTTTCGGCGGCCTGCTTTTCCTGCCGCGGCTTGGTGTATACCGCCAACCAGCTCACGGGTTGATAATCGGCGTGTTTAGGGTTTTGAGCATAAATATCATATTGATCCCGCAGCTTGGCATGGTGCACTCATTGACTGGACTAAAACCGACCTGTTGCGCCCAAATGTTGATAATTTCCGCGCTATAATAGCTGCGTTCATCCCGTGAACGCAAGGGATAACTGGGGCAGAATACTAAAATACCTTGATGATTGATTGGTTAGATGTCCTTAACGGGTCAATCATCAATAGGCGTATGGGTAGTAAAACCCTCCGATCTTAATAAGGTTTGTTTACGGGCTTCGTTAAGATCGTGCGCCATCATTTCATCTAACGTTGTTGTGGGTGACCATCCAAGCTTCTGTTTGGCTTTTGTTGGGTCGCCTAGAAGCGTTTCAACTTCTGCGGGTCGATAATAGGCTGGGTCTATTTTTACGATGACATCCCCTGGTTTTACTTTAAATTCCTGAGAAGGTTGTATTGTTCTAATCGTTCCTTGTTCTTCTACACCGCTTCCTGTCCACTCTAGTGTAATGCCTAATTCTGCCGCTGACTTGTTTACAAAATCTCTTACGGAAACTTGGTGCCCTGTGGCAATCACAAAATCTTCTGCAGCTTCTTGCTGCAACATTAGCCACTGCATTTCGACATAATCTTTTGCGTGCCCCCAATCCCGTAGTGAATCTATATTGCCAAGATACAGGCATGACTCTAAACCCATTGCAATATTGGCGATGCCACGGGTGATTTTACGGGTAACAAAAGTCTCGCCACGCCGGGGTGATTCATGGTTAAACAGGATGCCATTGCAGGCATACATACCATAGGCTTATCGGTAGTTAACGGTAATCCAATAGGCATAGAGTTTAGCTACGCCATAGGGTGATCTTGGGTGAAAGGGGGTTTTTCGGTTTGCGGCGTCTCTTGCACTTGGCCGTAGAGTTCAGATGTGGATGCTTGATAAAAACGGGTTTGTTTTTCTCGGCCAAGAAAACGAATGGCTTCTAATAATCTCAGCGTACCCATCGCATCAACATCTGCGGTATATTCTGGTGATTCAAAGCTGACAGCGACATGGCTTTGAGCACCCAGGTTGTAGACTTCATCAGGATTTACATCGTGGATGATACGGACCAAATTTGAGGAGTCA
>JAESSY010000085.1 GCA_016763855.1 Pseudomonadales bacterium | reverse complement strand
GAAGATAGCGATGATGACAATGACGGTATTTTAGATGATGACGACGACGATGTTGATGGCGATGGCATCGATAATGTAGATGATGCCTTCCCAGAAGATAAGTCTGAATCTATCGATACAGATGGTGACGGCATTGGGGATAACAGAGATAATGATGATGACGACGACGGTCTATTGGATATCGACGATGAATTTCCTTTTGATGCGACAAATAATCCCATCCTTGTAAACCGTCTTGAAAATTTAGCCATACGAGGATTCGTTGGAACAGGCGAACAGGTATTAATCGCCGGCTTGGTCATTACTGGCACAGAACCCAAAACGATTCTAATACGTGCACGAGGTCCTGCTCTGGCAAATTCTGGTTTGGCGAATATTTTACCTGATCCGCAACTCGCACTGCTTTCTGGTGTTTCTGTGATTGATTCAAATGACGATTGGCAAGAACATCGGAACATGAATTTAATCCCTGAGAAACTTCAACCTTCAGATGTACAAGAAGCAGCAATTTTAACTACATTAGACCCTGGGGCTTACACCGCTATTGTGTCTGGCGTAAATGGCGAGGAAGGGATTGGTCTAGTCGAAGTATTCGAACTTAGCGACACCGCTTTAACACGACTTGCTAACATTGCGATGAGGGGGTTTGTTGGTACAGCGGATGACGTTCTCATCGCGGGCCTCGTTATTTCTGGTAGGCGACCCAAGGCGTTGGTCATTCGCGCCAAAGGACCGAGCCTAGCTGCTGCTGGTATTAAGGATGTTCTAGAAGACCCTAAAATCTTACTTATTTCAGGAACATCTCTCATTGATAGTAACGATAATTGGCGCGATCACGATAGGGCGGCGGAAGTCCCTCAGCAGTTGCAGCCTAGCGATGACCTCGAAGCGGTTATCTATACTGTCTTGGAACCCGGACCATATACAGTGATTGTCTCAGGTGCTAATCAAGGTACGGGAATAGGGATTGTAGAAGTATTCGAAGTAAACTGATTTCATACATCCTAGTATGAAAACATCAAAGCGGGATTTACTCCCGCTTTTTTGTTTAGGCCAACTTTGATGGCATAATAACCGCACAGTAGAAATTTCCTAAACTCTGTAGGCGAGAAATTATCGCACTAGAGATTGTATGTGCGATTTTTTTGAGTTTTAGATGTTTGCAAACCATTAATGCCAATGAAAACGAGATAACCAAGGTAATTCTATTTGGCGTACTTCACTCCGCCGATCCTGTCCTTGACTAAGTAAAAACTGACCAAATCAATGTGATGACCGAAGAAAACCAGGCCTATTTATAATCCGAAATGAAAGTCACGTAGCCAACTCAAAGAGAGATCCTCTAGTTTGTCAGGAATATCTACCATCGGCGGAATTTCCTTAATCGGACACTTTACAGGAACGGCCCTAAATCCATCATCATATCTGCTTTCGCTTTTTCGGCAAAGCCTTCGTCAGAAGAGTCACCCCATGTTGAAATAAACCGTTCGTCTCCAGTATGTAAACGATATCCCAGAAAAATTAGAGAATCAGGGCCAACCGGGTGCCTAAACCGCTCACTACCATTCTCAATCAAGTCTTGAATTTTTTCAGAAACCACTATCGCCGGTGCATCTCCTTGAGCCACGAACTTCATCAATGCATTCATCCGATTACCACCCGGATACAGTGAGCCTGAATTTGCTACAGGCAGTTCTGTTGTTGTCATTGGCGTATCGATGATACCGGGTTCGACCAAATAAACCTTTACACCAAAACCGAACATCTCCTGGGCAAGTACCTCTGAAAAGGCTTCAACTGCATGTTTAGAACTGGCGTAGGCAGCTTGAGGACTAATAGCCATTTTACCAGCAACTGAGCTGATATTAATGATACATCCACTACGGCTCTCTCGCATTCTTGGTATCGCAGCTTTGCAGCAACGCACAATACCTAAATAGTTAGTTTTTATCACCGCCTCAAATACATCCAAGGGTTCATCCTCGATAGCATTACTGGAGAGTATACCGGCGTTGTTAACTAACACATCGAGCTTACCAACCGTCTCAAACACAGAAGAAACAGAACTAACATCGTCAACGTCCATTGAATGTATATCTATGGGTAAGGATTCTTTCTCAGCCACTTGTCCTAAATCGGAATTATTGGGGTTGCGCATGGTAGCGATAACTTCGTGCCCACCTCTCGCCAAATATAATGAAGCATCATATCCAATGCCTTTACTGGTACCTGTAACCAATATTTTCGCCATGATGATTTCCTTATAATTATTATTCGGATCTACCTTCGGCCTTGCCAATCTATGACGCTAACAAAGCAGGGTGTCGTGAGATCTTATACCGAAATTGGCATTTTTAAAGCACTATTTGGCTGTTCGGCAAGAATGTAAAACAAAAAAAAGGACGCCCATCAATTTGAGGAGCATCCTGACTTAAGCATTTAATTTTGGAAGGAAAGAACTTAAGTAGAGAAAGTGATCACGCCGTTGCAGCCATGATTTTATCTTCAAATAATGGCCGTTCAAGATTCGACCAATCGATGTCGCCATCAGTAGGGAAATCCTCAAATTCCAAAATACCCATTTCTTCAAACTTAGGCCTAATTTTATCCGTCAGTAAACCAATCCGCTTTAGATTTGGCATGATTCTCGTATAGAGGAAATTGAGGAAATCAGAATTCAGACCCGCAGCCAACATATGATTTCTAGCTTTTTCTACATCCCAACCAAAATGGCGATAAACATCATTTTGTACTAGACGATCTCTTGCAACGATGCAAGCCTCATAGGCAAATTGCGCCCGATCATCCTTTTCTTTTTCGGTAAGCGTTGAAATATATTCTTCGAGGTAATTTACGCCAAATGTCACATGTCGGGCTTCATCGCGAATGATAAGTTCTAGGCCATTTTTGAGCACTTCTATTTCAGTGTCATTCTTGGCAGTGTTGAAAGCTGCAAGTGCCAACCCTTCAATAATGATTTGCATACCAATGAATTTCAGATCCCATCTTGGGTCCGTTAGTATTTTATCCAATAAAGACTTCAAACCCCTAGCAACAGGGTAAGTAAAACCAATTTTATTTTGCATTAATTTGTTGAAAAACTCTACGTGACGCGCCTCATCAAATGCTTGTGAAGCTGCATACAATTTTGCGTTATAGGTAGGAGCGCAAGATATGAGTTGTGATGCGACTAGCAATGCGCCCTGCTCACCGTGTAAAAACTGGCTGAGAGACCAAGACAAATCGTGGCGGAAGAATTCAAGTTTCTCATCCCTACTCATTTTGTCGAAATCTTCCAGACCGTTCCAGGGAGTTTCCACAAGGAATTGATCCTGAGCTGCTATCTGCTCTTGCGTTAACGCTGGTTTTTTATCCCAATCAGGTGTCACTGACCAATCAACATCTAACTCAACATTCCAGTTAAGTTTTTTGCCTAGCTCATACAGCTTTAAGATGCGGTCATCTGCAACGGTATAGTCCCAATTATAAGAACCCGTTAGCGGTGTGTTAAAAATTTCCGCGACATGCTCGACTTGTGCTGGCGACAACTCAACCATTGTTTCATCTGGCTTCTGATCAAAACGTACAATTTGCCGTGGTGTTTCATCAACAATTTTTATTTCCATGCTTGCGCTCTTCTGGGGTGAAAGTTTGGGTATAGAATCTTATTTAGAATCTTATTTATTATAAAGGTTGACAAGAGACACGTTGAGATCAATTAGGGACAGTCATTTGTAAGGCCGAGGCTGATCACTCAAAACTCGACCCAAGAAAGTAGAAAACAACTGGGTCTACAAATCTAAAGATTTATGATCTATGGCATGATCAATATTCTTCACTTATTATTTAGATTAATTTCACATCCTCTTAAAGTCGCTATGCAAAAGTTGTTTTACGTCTACCTACTAATAACGATCGCTTCAAGCTTAGTAGCAAAAGCTGATTCATTGCCGGGTCAATTCACGCTTACGCGAGATTCAGATCGAGAATGGACGGCCAGTTACTGCTTTGATATCGCCGTAAATGCATTCGAATTTGAACGGCCTATGAGCGGTAACATGCGTCAGGATTATTGGCAGGTCACAAACGATTTATTCGAACTGCAATATGAAGATATTAATCAGGAGTCAGCGGCAATTATTCAGCGCAAAGACGGCGCAGTATTTCGTTGTACTTCAATTTCTATGCAGACCTATACTGATTTACCTGAGAAAAATTATCTTGCGTTTTCAACTTTCAGCGATGGCGGGGTAACCGTTTATACCGGTTATTTCAGCGGTTCCGTAAAAATCAATTCGAACTGGCAGAAGACCGAATTAACTGCCCAATATGTACCACTAACAGGTAATAATATCCTTGCTCGAGATATTCATTCCCTTGATCCGCAGTACATCTATTTTGGACCACAGAAAAGCGTAGAACGAGACGGATCAATCACCGTGATAGACCCCGCTATACCATCGACAGCACGGGAGATGATCTTAAGCACCATGCCCCAGGTGAATATTGAGATAGGCACATTGTTCGGCGCGGTTCAGTCCACCCCTTTTATAGTATTAATGGCTGGTGGAGAACTTCAGTCAGTTAGCGGCATTTCGATGAAAGCCGGCGTACAAAAAAACCAAGTGGCTTACACTTTAAAAGGAAAAGGCATCATTAAAATTGCGAACAAAAATCCAAGCTGGTTCGCAAAACACGCAGCACATGAGGTAATCCACCTATGGCAAGGAGAAGTATGGAACAATCTGGGAGAAGACCACCCCCGGATGCACGAAGGAAGTGCGGACGCACTCGCCTACGAGTTCATGCATCGCCGTGGTTTCTATACTGAGGAGCAATACCAAAAGGTTTGGCAAAAAGCAGAATCAAAATGTACAGCTTTACTTGAAAAAAGCAGTATTCATGAAGGACCGAGTAATGGTAATTTTGATATTGTCTATCAATGCGGAGCCATTGTTAACCGCTTAGCTGGAGCACTTGTCAATCCTTCCAATCCAGGCCAAGGTATCTGGACTTTCTGGGGCAGGATGGCAGAACGACAAAAGAATAATCAAAATTCAAGTGAAAGTGAGCAATTGTTTTTCGAAGCATTATCTAGCTTTGATGTTAAGCCAGACAAACAAACAGCCTTGCAAAGGTTTCTTGAAAGAAAACCTGAAGATCCAGCTTCTGCACTTGGGACACTTAAGCAAGCACTAGGCATATCAGCCGCGAACTAGCTCGTCCCCATCCAGAAACTAAATTCAGCGAGCTAGGTGTCCCCGGGACTTCCCTCGTAAGTTCCTTATCGGAACTTACTGCTTGAAATTACTATCTAACATAAACATAGTTATGCGCTTTATAAGGAAATTCGCCTATTTATGGACGGAACTAGCTTGTCAAACAAGTGCTTCAGCAAAAGTAACCAATAGCCTTGACCATGCCCTTTCTGCCTGCGCTTGATTGTAGGCTCTTGAGTCAGGGGGACACCAGCCATGGAGCGCACCTTCATAGACTTCGATTTCTGCTTTCAAACCTGCCTTGGCATAAGATTCCCTCAAAATATCCTTATCTTTCGGTGCTTTCTTGTCATCATTGTCTGCGATAGCAATAAGAAATTGAGCTTCCATTTTTGGAATAAGTAGATGCGGGCTGTCAGGTTTTGAAGTGACCAAACCGCCACCGTGAAAAGATCCCACTGCACCAATCCTTTTGGGAATTGCTGCCGCAGTTAAGAGGGTCATCGGCCCTCCCATACAATAACCCGTTGTACCCATTTTGACTTTCGTATCTACGGCTGCTTGCTTATCCAGAAAGTCTACAAAGGCATGGGCATCGCTTACCGTGGTATCAGCTGAAAGTGATCGGTAGAAAGGTATCACCAATGATCTAATTTCAGGATCTTGAAAACTATCGCCTACTTTCACGACAGGTGACTTGGCATTTCGATAATAGGGGTTGATCACTAACACTGCATAACCAGATTCCGCTAGTCTCTTGCCCATCTGTCGAAATGCAGGTCTTAGACCCAAGATATCCGGCCATATAATCACTGCGGGGTGTTTAGATGTGCTTGGATGGACAAAATAGCAGTCGGCTATGCCGTCCTTGGTTTTGATCATAACATTGCTTTCAGTGACGCTTTGCGCATTTGCAACAGAGGGAAGCACCGCTAATGCAGCAGCGCTTGCCGTCAACGCATTAAATTGTCTGCGAGATAGCTTGCTTTGCTTACTTAAAAACTCATCGACGTCATTAACCGTATCTTCATCACACATATAGCATCCCTTCTGTTGACAAAATTTGAAATTGAAACTATTTAAGCTAAGTCTGGATAATATGAGTTATCACTGAGTGTTTGAAGAAGTTTCTTCAAACACAAAATTAAGCTGGTGATCCACGTTGGTTTGTTTAGCCGCTAGATGTCTTTTTGAGGGACATCTACAAAATCTTCCTTATATCTCACTGAGCAAGAAGGACAGACAAAATCATCTGGTAAATCAGCAAAGCGCATACCCGGCGGGTAACCTTCATGATCATCTCCCACGGCTTCATCATAGCTATAACCACAACCTGGACAGTGATATTCAGACATTAGCAGATCCGTATTTTGCGTAAATTTTTGAACGTTTCTCAGGGTCAATGTTGACTTTGCTCAAGTCTCCTTGAATATGAGGCAGCGCTAACAAGCGAGCATCCAAAATTTTAAACCACAAGGCCGGTATATAGGCGATGATGTACATGCCATAGTAGCCTACCGGTAATTGCGGCAAATCATCAAAGTGTCTAAGGCTTTGATAGCGACGGGTTGGGTTTGCATGATGATCAGAATGACGCTGAAGATGAAAGAGCAGTAAGTTTGAAACTATGTGATTTGCATTCCAACTGTGGTGAGGTTGGCAACGTTCGTACTTACGATTTTCCTGTTTTTCACGGAGCAGACCATAGTGTTCTATATAGTTAGCACTGGTTAATACCCACCAGGAAAAGAAATTATGAATGATTAGAAATGGAATCATAATCCATCCAAAAGTCGCGATCAAACCTATTTGCATAACAGCCGTCATCATATAACTTTGTAATACTTCGTTGTGCCAACTCCAGACTGGTACCTCTTTACGACAAAGACGTTGATGTTCAATCATCCAGGCTCGATGAAATGCTCCAGGAATTTCTCGACGGGCGAATTTGTAAATACTTTCACCCATTCTTGCGCTAGCTGGGTCTTCTGGTGTCGCCACATCTCGGTGATGCCCTCTATTATGTTCAATCCAAAAATGACCATAGGCAGGTACGGACAATACAATTTTGGCCAACCATGTTTCCAGCTTCGTGCGTTTATGACCTAGCTCATGACCCGTATTGATGGCAAAACCATCAGCAAACCCAACCGCTATAGTTAGGGCAAGAAATCCCCACAATGGCAGGCTCTGGGTTCCCACCCAAATCGCACAAGCAAAAAACATAATGAAATGCAGAGGTACAGTCAAATAGGTCAATATACGATAGTAGCGATCCTTTTCAAGTTGGGGGACAAGGACTTCAGGCGGGTTGTTTTCATCTTTCCCAAACATCCAGTCCAATATCGGCCCCATACCAAACATCAATACCAGCGGCAGCAGAAGCCATTGAGGATTACCGGTCGAATAGTGCCCTGCTATACCGACGAAAGGAATCAAGGGATTAACCAGAGATAGCAACCAAAACCAGCGCTTTTTATCGACATAAGTGACCACGGTATGGTCATCATTCTCTATTGAATATGTTGGCATAGCACCTCAATTTGTCCTGATTTTGTCCTAATACAGACAAACCATACTCTGATTCCAAACTGATTTCAGGCTTACTTAGATGGAAGATGTTATAGTGCAGCACTTATCCATTCCCTGAATGCAATATGTCCATTGAAATAAAAACCCCTGCAGATATCGAGAAAATGCGGGTCGTCGGCGCATTGGCTGCCGAACAGCTCGAAATGACTGAAGCGCATATAAAACCTGGGATCTCAACCGGGGAATTAAATCGAATCTGCCACGAATACACAATAAACGAGCAACAAGCCATCCCAGCGTCGCTCAACTATCGAGGCTTCCCAAAATCGATCTGTACATCTGTCAATCATGTCGTTTGTCATGGCATACCAAACGATGAAAAGTTCTTAAAGCAGGGAGATATCATCAACGTAGATGTCACCCTCATCAAAGATGAGTTCCACGGCGACACGAGCAAGACATTTATCGTCGGGAAACCTTCAATTCTGGCAAAGCGCCTTGTGAGTATTTGTAAAGAAACGCTCTATCTAGGCATACAGCAAGTGAAACCTGGTAATCACCTTGGAGATATTGGTCACGCAACTCAAACTCATGCAGAGAAGAATCGATTCTCTGTGGTACGAGAGTATTGCGGGCATGGCATTGGCCGTGTATTTCATGACGAGCCACAGGTTGTCCATTATGGCAAACCTGGAACAGGCATCGAACTGTTACCCGGAATGGTATTCACCATTGAACCCATGATCAATGCCGGAAAAGCGACGGTTAAACTATTGTCGGATGATTGGACGGTGGTGACGAAAGACCATAAGTTAACAGCACAATGGGAACATACTATTTTGGTAACCGATACCGGCTATGAGATATTGACTTACCGCAATGACGATACCATTCCGCGCTGTGGTTAGTAACGCCTACATTAACATTATGGGCAAGGTAGTGGTTAATTTTGAAAATTGAAACGCTCAACAGCCGACTCAAAGGTAAGAGTCAGATCATCCCGATATTTAAGGATGCCTTGGCAGAGCTAAAGGAAATGTTAGCGAAAAGATTCCACAAAGGAGACGACGTTGGCGAACTGATGTCTGATCACGCACGATATGTGGATAAAATTCTTCGGCTGGCCTGGGAGAACTTTGAATGGCAAGAGAATCGAAAGCATTGGTTAAAGACTAGAATTTCTCTCGTCGCTATTGGTGGCTATGGCCGCGGCGAACTTCATCCTTACTCAGACATTGACCTACTGGTTTTACTTGAAGGCAATACTTACCAGAAACATAGCAAAAATATCCAAAGCTTCCTGACCTTACTATGGGATATCGGCCTTGAGGTCGGCCACAGTGTCAGATCTCAAAAAGAGTGTAAACGCCAGGCTGCATTAGACGTCACCATTGTCACGTCCCTAATGGAAGCAAGAACAATATGCGGAGACATTGACCTATTCGAAAAAGTTCAAAGCCTCATTGCCCCCAAAAATATTTGGCCCCTCAAACAATTCTATAAAGCAAAAACTGAAGAGCAACTAGAGCGCCATAGAAAATCAGAATATACAGAATACAGCCTAGAACCCAATATCAAATCTTCTCCCGGTGCACTCCGTGATATTCAAACGGTCATGTGGATTGCCAATAGACAGTTTGGCAGAGTCGACTTTGATGATTTGGTTAGCCTTAAGTTTTTGACTGTAGATGAGAAAAGCATCCTTCGCGGAGGCGAACGTCTGCTCTGGCGCATACGTTACGGCCTGCATCTTATTGCCGGACGTGATGAAAATCGTTTATTGTTTGAATATCAGCAATCCCTTGCGGAAATGTTCGGATACAAGGACGGAGACCAATTAGCCGTCGAGCAGTTTATGCAGTCTTACTACCGCACTGCCATTTTGGTGAATGCAACCTGCTCGTTATTGCTCCAGCATTTTGAAGAAGCAATGCTCCCCCAGTTTCGAAACAAGACCAAGATTATCGACAAACACTTTCTGATCAGAAACAGACGCATCGAAGTCTGTAACCAGGATGTTTTTGAGCATCATCCACAGGCCTTGTTAGAAATTTTTGTACATATGGGCAACAACAATAAAATTGATGGCGCAGGCGCAGAAACAATACGTTTAATGCGGCAAAGCCTACATTTGATAGATGATAAATTTCGAAACAATCCCGAAATCGTCAAGACATTTATAAAATTATTGCGCTCATCTAACAGCTTGTTTACTCAGCTTCGAAACATGGAACGATACGGCATCCTTGGGACCTACCTCCCGGAATTTGGAAGAGTGATAGGCTTGATGCAATTCGATCTCTTTCATGTCTATACCGTCGACGCCCACACGCTTCAAGTCGTCAGAAACATGCGTCGATTTCGATACAAAAGTCAGGCTCAAAAATTCCCTGTTGCGGCTCATATCTATTCCAGATTGCCAAAAGTTGAACTCCTGTTTATCGCCGGACTTTATCACGACATCTCTAAAGGGTTGGGAGGCGATCACAGTGAATTAGGTGCAGAGGTTGCGCGCGGCTTTTGCGAACGCCATCTACTTGGCAATTGGGATACTAATCTGGTTTGTTGGTTGGTGAAAAACCATCTCGTCATGTCGAGTACCGCACAACGTAAAGATATCAGTGACCCGGCAATCATTCGGGATTTTGCCCTTTTCGTTGGGGATCAGATTCGACTAGATTACTTATACACTTTAACGGTAGCCGATATTAACGCCACAAACCCAACACTGTGGAATAGCTGGCGAGCCTCATTAATGAGGCAACTCTACCTCGAAACGAGAAAAGCACTAGGACGAGGGCTTGAGAACTACATTGATCGATCTGATTACATCGAAGGCACTCAAAGCCATGCCATTGATCGTCTCGAAGAACATGGTCTAAACCGTAAAAAAATTCTCGAAATCTGGGATCAAGTAGATGAAGACTATTTTATTCGCGAATCAGTTTCAGATATTGTTTGGCATACAGAAGCCATTAGCCGACATAAAATTGAATCTGGGCCTCTAATCTTAATCAGAGACACAACTAGGCAAAGGGCAGATGAAGGCGCAACAATCATCTTTGTCTATACACAAGGCGCAAAGTCACACTTTGCTGCCACAGTGAATGCGATTGATTTACTGGGTTTAGATATTGTTGATGCAAGAATCACTCGAAGTAAAAATAACTTTAACTTCGACACCTTCGTCGTTCTCACAGCAGATGGAAAACCAGTTGGTAATGCTCAACCGAAATTACGTCAAATTAAAGCCATATTGTTAGATTCCTTGAGCAAAAAAGGCGCTGTCTTGCCTCGTTCCAATCAACGAACATCGAGATCACTTCGACAGTTTGAGTTTCGATCCGAAGTTGTTACGAGCTTTGATAAAAACTCTCAATTGACGATATTGGAAGTCATTACACCTGACAGACCTGGACTTTTAACAATCATTGCCAATATATTTGGTACGCTTTCCATTCAACTACACAATGCAAAGATAACAACACTGGGCGAAAGGGTTGAGGACGTATTTTATATCTCTGGCATGGAAGGCAAGGTAATTGAAGACACACAAACCCTCACAACTCAAATACGGGATGAACTGGATAAGCATATTCAGAAAAAGTGAAGCTCGGTGTTACAAATTACTTACAACTTTCTAGAAAGATAGATAATCGTTTCACCTACTTTTTTCACAATAAAAAGGTCATAATGCACATCTTCCTTAAACAATCTTGAAGGCATTATGGTTTTCACAAACAACGACGCAGTAAAACTTTTCAGCCTCGCCTTCGGTATAGGAACCAAAAATAAAAAAGGATCATGGTTAGAGGTCTACTACCCTATTCCTTATTTCAATCCATCTTCTGCGGACGTTAAGAAAATCTCCGAAGTGCTGGGATACGAAAGTGGCAATTGCAATATAGAATTATCAAATGATCTAATCAGCCAACTTGCGCCGGTGGTGAACGACAGCCGACAACAAGAAATACTGGGTATGATGCGAAACTCCACCAAACCCAAAGTCGCCTGTTTTATCGAATCGGATGTGGATTTAAGCTCTACACCAGAAGCCTATTTAAAACTGCACTTATTGTCTCATCGCTACGTCAAACCCAATCATATCAATCTTACGGGTATTTTCTCCCAGCTTCCAAACGTTGCCTGGACTAGTGAAGGAGCTATTGACCCAAGAGAGGTCACTGACCAGCAACTAAAAGCCAGAGCTGAAGGTAGAGTACTCGAAGTGTCTTCAATCGATAAGTTTCCCAAGATGTCCAACTATGTTATCCCTAGCGGTGTGAGAATCTCTCATACCGCTAGGGTTCGTCTCGGTGCTTATCTTGGGGAAGGAACAACCGTCATGCACGAAGGTTTTGTTAATTTCAATGCTGGCGCTATAGGCCCCAATATGATCGAGGGTCGACTTTCTCAGGGTGTCACTATGGGCGAGGGCAGCGATCTTGGTGGTGGTGCCAGTACTATGGGTACATTGTCTGGCGGTGGAGATATAATTTTATCCATTGGCAAAGATTGTTTGATTGGCGCGAACGCAGGTACGGGTATCCCCTTGGGAGATCGCTGTATCATCGAAGCTGGGTTGTATATTACCGCCTCAACTATTGTTCAGGTAATGGACGAAAACCGGAGTTTTGTCAAAGTGGCTAAAGCACGAGAACTTGCAGGTCAAAACGACATGCTTTTTATCCGTAACTCTCAAACAGGTGTTGTTGAGTGCAGATCAAATCAAAAAGCAATTCAACTTAATGAAACCCTGCATGATCACAACTAGTCCGTGACGCTTACCCAAGAACAGAACATTCTCTCTCTGACCCGACAACTAATTGAAGCCGAATCAATATCGCCTTTAGATGCAGGTTGCCAACAGCTATTAGCCAGTAAACTTGTTGAGCTCGGCTTTGAGATTGAACACCTCCCTTTCGAGGATGTTAGCAATCTCTGGGCCTGTCACGGCTCAGGCGCGCCCTATTTTGTCTTTGCCGGACATACAGATGTTGTACCCGTCGGTGAGAAAAGCGCATGGACTCATCCTCCCTTTGAACCAACACTCAAGGGTGATCTTCTCTACGGTCGTGGTACTGCAGACATGAAGGGTTCTCTCGCCGCAATGATTTCTGCGTGCAAAATATTCCTTTCACAATCTACTGATCACGAAGGGACGATTGCCTTTCTCATCACTAGCGACGAAGAAGCAGACGCCATTAATGGCACACGAAGAGTGATTAAAACCTTACAAGACCGAGATATCCAAATCGATTGGTGCGTCATTGGCGAACCTTCAAGTGACAAGGAAGCCTGTGATGTGGTCAAAAACGGGCGTAGAGGCTCCCTCCATGCAAGTATTAAGATACTCGGTATTCAAGGACACGTCGCCTATCCTGACAAAGCCGTCAACCCAATTCATCGCGCTATGTCAGTGTTAGATGCACTGGTTAAAACAACTTGGGATGCTGGTAATGATTTTTTCCCACCCACTTCCATGCAAATATCCAATATTCATAGTGGCACAGGGGTTACCAATGTCATACCAGGTTATCTCGAGCTCTTATTAAACTTTCGTTTTTCAACTGAATCGACAGAATCGAGCCTCAGGTTTCGCACCGAGGCGATCTTGGATGAGTATGACATCGACTATGAAATTGTCTGGATCTTAAGTGGCAATCCATTTCTGACCGTTGGCGGCGAGTTGATCCCTGCGGTACAAAAATCCATCCGTAAATGCCTTGGTATAGAAACCGCGCTTTCGACTTCAGGGGGCACCTCAGATGGTCGATTTATTGAACCAAGTGGCGCACAGGTTGTCGAATTAGGTCCGCGTAATGAGACCATTCATAAAGTAGATGAGTGTGTTTCAATTAGCGATCTAAACAAATTAAGCGACGTATACAGAGAGATTTTAACGCTACTGATGCGACCCACTGTCTAAACGATCTAGATATCACCCACTTATGAATGAAGCCTATCCTGACTTAGAAATCTATATCAAACGCGTTGAGCCTAAGCTGATTCTCAAATGGCTGACGGATCGTCTTCTGGATGACGGTACGACCATAGAGAAGACAGAAGTGAAATCCAACACGCTTCTCTGCACCTTCAAGAAGAATGGACGCAAACTAAGTTGCGCCATTGTGGATAAAGCGGTGAAAGGCGGTTACGTGTCCGTTTGGTTTAAAGAAAATCGAACACCCTGGAAGACCGACAGAGATTTCGCCTTAGCAGCATTTGAATTCTTCAAACTAGAAGTCAGATGCAGCACAGGTCCTTGGGAAGACCATCTTAATGAGGGCCTTCATGAGAGCAGCGATGAAAGCGTCAATGACAGCAGCGATGAAGGCGCTCATGAAGATAGCGACAAGGGCGGCTGGATTCGCTTCACCATTGAAGGCGAAAAAATTGTTAACTGGCTGACATGAAAAAAATCTTACTTTACAGCCTTGCTGCCTTTGTTAGTTTTTTATTGTTTCTTATATTATCCGCACCTGCCGCACCACTCTTCTCTTTTTTTGGCAAAGATCTAAATAACAAATTACCTGAACTGAACATTTCATCCATTCAAGGAAAAGTGTGGAATGGTCAAGCGAACTTAGGCTATCGCACTTTCCCAACGAGCTTACTGAGTTGGAACATGAATACCTCTTCGTTGTTTCAGAAAACCGTAGATTTTGATTTGAAAATCAAGGGCGAGTCTCACAGATTCAATGCAAACTTTCGGGCAAGTCAAAATGAATTCCAAATTCACAATCTGGTTGGGCGAATTGATGCTGATTATATCAACCATGTGAGTGAGAACTTAGGGCTTACATTTACGGGCGCCATCGATATACAAAATATTAATATTCAGGGAACCCATAAGCGTTTAGATAAAGCCGATGGGCATATTGCCTGGAATGGGGGGGAAATCATTTCAAGAACTGTAGGTACTCAAGTATTCGAGTTACCACCTCTTAAAGGTGATTTCAGCATAAATGAGGCGAATGGCGGCTTGCATCTTGATATTTATGCTCTCGATGTTAACGATAGAAAACAAATACTCATTGAGATCACTTTGAAACCGGATGGTTGGGCAGTACTTAAGATAAAAGCCGGACTATTTCAGCTTGCTGGTTTATCATGGCAGGGAGACTCAAATGACAATGCAATTGAAATTGAAGAAAAGGTCTTGTAGAGAGCGGCTAGACTATTCTTTATAAACTATGCAAACCACGGAGACGGTAGTGAATCAAGTGTCTGAATTTATTTCAGCTTATGACAAAAAAATCGCCATGATGATCAGCCTCATTCTCGTCGTCATGATGAGTCTTTCCCTTGCGAACGTAGTTTGGTTTTTCATGGAGAACTTTTACGTAGACAACATCAGTGATGCGAGGTCTACTCAGAGCTCTCCCGCCAACAGTACTAGGTCACAAATTGATATTTCCAAACTCAACATATTTGGTCAAACACAAAGTAAAGTCGTAAAGCGCAATATCACAAATGTACCCAATACAAGCCTGAATCTTGAATTGCAGGGCATATTTGCTTCTGAAAATTCAGCTGAATCAAAAGCACTTATTGCACCAAAAGGTAAAGGCGGCGAGCTCTACAACCTAGGTGACAAGTTACCGGGCAATGCGATCCTTGACTCGGTATTTACGACCTACGTCTTAATTAAAAGAGGCTCACGTATTGAAAAACTCTCTTTTCCTGAAGGCACGCTTGCTAGCAACACCTTATCACTCACAAATGATCTGAATCGGCCTATCAATTCATCCCCATCGCGACTTCAGAATGTGCGACAACGCATCCTTGATCGCCAGGGCGGTAATAACAATGGTGCCAGACACAACATAACCCCGAATAAAAAATATCAAACTGCTGATTTACAACAGAGCCTTGCAGCCTACCAAAACCGGCTTAGTTCAGAACCTGATGCCGTATTGTCAGAACTAGGAGTGTCGCCTGTTTCAGAAGGAAAAGCTGAGGGTTATCGCATCGGCAATCAGGTTTCAATGCCACTATTACGAAAATCAGGTCTACAACAAGGGGACGTAATATTGAGTGTTAATGGCAGACCTGTCGGCAATGTGATCAGTGATCAAGGGTTGATTAATCAGGTCGTAGCAGCAAAACGAGCAAAGGTCGAAGTTCGAAGAGGCACGAGGAATTTTTTTATTACTATACCCATCCCTGAATGAAAAGCCCGATTGAACTTCATCTTAATTGTATGGCCCTAATTGGGTTCAAACAGGAATTAAAGTAACATGCCTTTTTATCTTGGTAGCACGCAAATGTCGTCAATTCGACGCTGGGTTTTTATAGCCTGCATTTTGATCCACGCCCCTGTCAATTCCGCCCAGAATGGTGGTGTGATCAATATTAAAAATGGCGATATTCGCGAGTTCATCACCCTCGTTTCCAAAATCACGGGGAAGAGCTTCATTATTGACCAACGCGTAAAGGGCAATGTGACAGTCATTTCCAGCACCAACCTTGATAAAGAGGGTATTTACGATTTATTTCTCAGCGTCATGAGAGTTCACGGATATGTCGCCTCTCCTTCAGGAGATGTCATTAAAATAGTCCAAAACGTGCTGGGCAAACAGAGCGGAAATCCACTGGTCTTCCAATCAGATGCAAAAGGCGAATCACTTATCACAATGGTCATACCGGTACGAAACACACCCTCCGTAGAGTTGGTTAAAGTCTTAAGACCTTTGATCCCACAATTTGGTCATATAGCGCCTTTAGCAAATCCAAATGTGCTGATTATCAGTGACTATGCCGACAATATTGCCAGACTCATATCTATCATAAATCGAATCGATATCGCCGACACAACAACCACTCGTATCATCCAATTAAAGGAAGCATGGGTTGAGGATATGGTCGCTCTACTTGAAAAATTGGCGCCTGAGAAAATAGGTAAGAGCGCCAAAGGCCCCAACACGGTAATAATAGTCGCAAGCGAAAGAACCAATAGCCTCGTCATTAAAGGCGAACCTGCAACCTTAGAAAAACTGGCTCAGCTTATTGACGAATTAGATATTCCTACAAATAGCGCAGGGACGATACAAGTGGTACGCCTGGCACATTCTGATGCGACTGAAATGGCCGATATTTTGAAAAACCTTGTATCTGATAAAGGATCAGAGTCCAATAACGGGCAAAACGTACCCATCAATATCCAAGCAGCCGAATCCATGAATGCCCTCGTTATTAGAGCTGACCCTGCCACCATGTCTGAACTCAAAAGTATCATTTCACAACTCGACATTCGTAGAATTCACGTATTAATAGAAGCGGCAATTGTTGAGGTAACGGAATCTTTCACGAGAGAAATCGGTTCTGAATTAGCCGTCGCTGACCTTTCAGGCGGAAATGTTCCTATCGGCCTAACGAACCCTTCAGGGGTTTTAGCCAATATTATCGCCGGTATTGCAGCTAATGATCCCACGGGGATTAACCTAGGGACAAGCCCTGTAATAGCAGGTGGGCGTATAAACGAAAACAATGTCAGCTTTGCGCTTGTAATTCAGGCTTTACAGGAAAATTCAGAGGTCAATTTACTATCTACACCCAGCATTATGACCATGGATAACGAGGAAGCTAAAATTGTAGTAGGTCAGAGCGTACCCTTTAGAACCGGCTCAACCACTACAGGTAGCAATGGCGCTAATAATCCCTTCACAACGATTAGCAGAGAGGATGTAGGAATAACACTACAAGTGACACCCCATGTCCATGATGGCAATCTGATACGATTGGAAGTCATGCAGGAAGTCTCAGAAGTCGATCAAACCACGAATATAGGTTCAGATGGTTCAGCAGATTTAATCACATCAAAACGAACCATTGAAACCACTGTCCTTGCTGATAACGGAGAAATTATCGTGCTAGGCGGTTTGATTAGAGACAGGATCATGGAATCCGATAGCGGCGTGCCATTTCTTAAAGATATTCCAGTATTGGGATTATTATTCAAGAAAAAGTCAACGAGATGGGAAAAACAGAATTTGATGGTATTTTTACGCACGACCGTTCTCTCTACAAGAGAAGACATCAGCAAGGTAACCCAACGTAAATACACCGGTATCTGGGAAACTCAAATCACGGGTAAGTCTCGGGAAGAAGCGTTGATCGAATTATTCGATGGCAAGCACTGAGCTAATTTTGGCTAACTGAATCCTTATGGATACTTCTCTTCTAAAAAAGTTTAGGTCAATCCAATTTAAAACTACTCGCGCATTTTTGCATGCCTGGATCAAGCCTACGGTGCTAGGCTGTCACGTAGAGTACCTCGGAATAGAGCCTGACGACCTCGTATGTTATGTCCTCTACTCTCGCTCAATTGGAGACTTATTGGTACTGGATCATGCCTGCGAGAAAGCCCAACTTCCCCGTCCCATTAATCCAATCGCTGATCTCGAATCCAGATCATTTTTCTTTCTTGGACATTCAGAAGGCACATTGGGTCGAAAAACCCAGCGTGAACAATCTGCCAGAATGCTGCGCTTGTTCCAACATCAAGCGTCTACTGAGGATTCAGGCAAGGGTGGATCTATCGAAAGTGAAACCATAAAAGGAAGAAGAATAAAAATAGTACCAGTATCTCTCTTTTGGGGTCACCAGCCCGACAAAGAAAAGTCAATTTTTAAACTCATCTTATCCGAAAACTGGACAGTCACCAGTCGCCTTAAAAAAATATTTGCAGGGCTTCTTCATCCTCGGCACATACTTGTTCAATTCAGCAAAGCCATCGACCTAGCAGAACTGATGGAAGGAGAACCTGAAAAGGAAAAACAGAAACGAAAACTACTTCGCCTGCTTAGAGTTCATTTCACGCGCCAAAAACAAGCCATCATCGGCCCAGATCTTAGTCATCGCAGGACACTCATTAATTCGATTATGACAAGCACTTCTGTTTTAGAAGCCATCAACCAGGAAATTAAAACAGAACACAAATCGAGATATGAAATTGAGAAAATTGCCTTATCATATGCGCAGGAGATTGCGGCTGATCAAAGCTACCGCATCGTTAGATTCTTTTTTGTACTTCTAACCTGGTTGTGGAACAAGCTCTACGATGGAATCAATATATCTCGCATAGAAACAGCGAAGGAACTCGCTAAATCTCATGAGATTGTTTACATCCCCTGTCATAGAAGCCACATAGATTATCTTCTTCTGTCGTAAGTACTTTATAACAATGGCCTAACACCGCCTCATATTGCAGCGGGGAAGAATCTTAACCTCCCCATAATAGGGCCATTGCTTCGCAGAGGGGGTGCTTTTTTTATGCGCCGATCATTTCGGGATAACCCCCTCTATAAAGCTGTGTTTGATGAATACTTAAACCTTATGTTTAACCGAGGGTTTTCAATCGAGTACTTTATCGAAGGCGGTAGGAGTCGCACCGGTAGAACCCTATCTCCCAAAACCGGCATGCTGAACATGACCATGCGTAGCTTTCAAAGAAATGCGACAAAACCCCTTGTCTTTCTCCCCGTTTACTTTGGTTATGAACGGATACTCGAAGCGGCGACTTATCTCGGAGAATTGTCAGGTCAAACAAAAATCGATGAATCGATTTTTGACGTATTGGGTATTTTTCGAATATTTAAAAAAGCCTTTGGGAAAGTTTCCGTTAATTTTGGCGCACCATTATTCCTAGCTGATTTTCTAGACAAAAATGATGCTAACTGGCGCGATGCAGAACAACTCAGTTCTAAGACGGGACAACTACTGGCCTTAGATCTGGTTGCAGGCATTAACGAAGCAGTCGCAATAACACCCGTTAACCTCGTTGCAACAGCCATACTTTGCACGCCACGACAGACAATTGAAGCCCATCGATTAGAAAGACAAGTGAGTCTACTGCAATCCCTTGCCCAAAAATGCCAACTTTCCGAGTGTATGACGGTTACAAATGAGAACGCAGCCGAGATAATCGATCACGCACAAAAAATTTCAGGTTTCGAAAGAATAGCGACAGAAAGTTTCGGGGATATCTTTCAGTCTTCTGTTAAAACATCGATCTTGATGACCTATTACGCAAACAATTCCTTACACGTATTCGCACTTTATTCATTAATCGCTCGCATCACACTCACTAAATCCAAATGCAATCTGGCAGATATAGTGGCAACCTGCACGATTCTCCAACCATTTCTGAAAGCAGAACTCTTCTTAAGATGGCCAAAAGAAGAAATCACTCAGCGCTGTCAAAACGCCATTCAGGTTATGTCAGATTTAAACATCCTGATAGTGAATGACACTGATATTTCAACACCCTACCCTACAACAGATTACTACGCTAGCCTAACGGATCTAGCTGAAATTATTGAACCGACCCTTGAGCGATTCTTTATTGTCAATGCGATTTTAAGCGAGGACCGACAACTTTCTATCGAGCAGCTCGAAATTTCAGCAGCAGGTGTCGCCCAACATTTGTCCCGTTTGTACGGTATTCATTCCCCAGAGTTTTTTGAAAAGTCTTTATTTACTAGATTTATTTTGACCCTTGAACAGGAAAACTATATTGAAAACAAAAGTGGATGTTTGTGTGTAAACAATCCTTTTGAAGAGATTAAACTGACTTCTGAAGCATTTTTGAACAATCACGTCCGTTACAATGTTGATCAGACCATTCATCACCTTTTCAAGTGAAAAAATAATTTCAGCCTCAACTTAGAAACCGCAGTTGGATCAAAAATTTTACACAAGCTCTTTCGCGCCTAACTGCAGTTTCT
>JAESSY010000084.1 GCA_016763855.1 Pseudomonadales bacterium | reverse complement strand
TGCTGCTGCTGCATCTGCTGCTTGAGCAGCTGCTAAAGTGTCATTTACAATATTTAGAGCGTTCTGCGCTGCTGCAAGATCAGATTGAGCCGTTGATAAATTCGTTGTAGAAGCAGTGAGATCTGATTGCAAGCCGCTGATCACAGCGTTATTACCATCTAATTGCGTTTGAACGGCTGCCAATGCAGCTTGTGTATTGGCTATGTTAGTTAGGATATCTTGAACTTCCTGTGCGCTTGTACCTGCACCACCACCGGTTGCAGATGCGGAGCTTGGCGTGACTAACGCTGCTGCAATAGCGGATGGACCGGCAGCAGTTTCGGGTAAGACGGCAACTGCGGCAGCTACTATCTGATCACTTGCACTTGGTGCAGCAGCAATAGCCGCGGCAATCACAAGATCGGCATCAACACCGTCACCAGCAACTAAAGCAGAAGCCACTACTGCTGATGGATCAGCACCTGCAGCAATTGCAGCAGCAACAATTTGCTCTACCATATCTGGGGCCAAGACCACTGCCGAGGCGATAATCGCACTAGACTGTGCAGGATCTGCAGCAATCATCTTAGCGACAATAGCATCTATTGCCATACCGCCTTGTTGTGCACTTTGTACAACTTGAACCAATGTCATGCTGTCATCAGCCATATCTGATTTGATATCAGCAAAAACTGGGAAGGACAATGCGAGTGAAACGATGATACTAGCGAGTGGTGTCTTCTTCATAATAGTCACTTTTTAAATGGTAAGTATTTGTACTGTTAGTTTTTAAGCTTTCGTTGTTAACCTTCTTGTTAACAAGGGATCTGTTACATAGCCTTGTTCAGCACTTGATTTTTTCTAGTTTTCAACTACCTGCAATTCTATGTGAGTCGGCCTTTTAAAACAACCGCCAAACGTCGCTATTTGTATTGAATTGTAAGTCTTAAGCGACTGATTTCTAATAAAAAACTTTTTATCTATAACCTTTTGCTTACTTAATGATAGCTTGCTGTTTGCTTATTAAACAATTGTTGCAATTTCGTGTTATTGCAAGCGCTTAAGACCGCTTTTGATTGCACAAGGATAGCGCAAGCAATAGGCAATTTGTGATTGTCTTTGGCAATTTTTAGCACATGATTAACGCGCTTGCTGGTGGCTAAAAGATTCAGTCGATCAACGAGTATTAGGCGATCAGCAATCGGCCACTTCGACCAAAACAAAAAAGTTAAATCAACAAAGGTGGCATCCCAATCAGCTGATTCGATATCTCGGTTTAGATACCCAAAAAGTGACGTAATCATCGCGCCATCAACCTGGCGACTATGTTTATGCAATTGCTCAACAATGCTTTTTTTAACCCCTCCTGCCGGGCTTTCTAAACCCCTAATAAGATGCTCGGCAAGCATTTGTTGTTCATCTGCATCAAATGACGACCATTTTGTTAGTGCGATTTGAGAGATCAGGCGCAACGTTGGCGGTACCCGCGGGCCTAATGTAACGGCTTGTTGCACCAATTCATGAAAGCGTTGATCTAACTGGCCTGTATCCCTTTTAAGCAAGGCATAGTGGGCAATACCCAGCGTCCAATTGGGGCGTATATTTCGAGCCGATTGATAGTCTCGCTCTGCCAATTTTGCAGCTTCCTTTTTTGACACACCACAATCAACTAGATAGATGGTACACAGGTGATACAGCCTAGCCCGCCGATAATGGTGGGCACCATGGCCCGGATCATATTTAAGGGCGAGTTCAATCTCGTCGAGGGCCTCAAACCAAGTTTGTTTTGGAATACCGGTCGTCCATTTAGACATGATGACACGACTCGCCTCAAAGTGTTGATCGGCGAGACCGCGAAGGATGGCAAAATAAGAGAAGACGAGGGTAAAGATGAGAGCAAGCACCAAAATCACATGCTTAAACGCGACATTACCCATTTTTTATAGGGTTTTTTTATAAAGAAAGGTCAACTGAAAAGGCAATAATACGCTTATCATAATCAAAAACAGCAGTGTTTGAATCTAGCTCTTGATAACTATAAGTAAAACCAAGGTTAATCCAACGCTCTAAATCGTAGTTCACGCCGAAGGAATAATCCAAACGATCATCTGAACGAGGGTCATTATCATATTCATCATTACCTAACGCAAAAGAAACACTGGTATGTAATCGGCCAGACCAATCATGCAACCATTGGACTTGGTGAGATCGGCTTTCTATGTATGTACCCGTACCATTGGTTTCCCTGGGCGCACTTGAAGATGTAAAAAATACATTTGAATAAGTTCTAGGTGACCAAACAACTTCGACTTCCCAAGTGTTTAAATCAGCATCTTGACGACTAGGAGCGCTGAACTCTTTATCGGTGCTGCCAATCTTAACAGTACCGGTTGTTTTGCCTGTCGCCTCCCAAACCACACCAACTGAAAAAGTATCTTGGTCACTATCAAGTGAACCACCGCTAATAGGCAAAGTATCGTATTCAATATCTCTTGTTTCTAATTCGACAAAAAAGCGTGTTTTAGATTGCACACGGCCGTAAAGCCGGGCTTGTAAGCTGACTTCGTCACGATCTCTAAATTGGGTTTCTAGTCTGTTATTGGTGTATTCGATATCGGCTAAAGTGATGTTAAAAGAGGCGCCAAATCTTGCTGAATCTGCGCCGTATTCCCACAGTGCAGAGGCACCATTTAGGTCGTATTCGTCAGGCTTCGTACGAGATGTTGCTGCGGCACCCTCTGAACTACCCGTACCTCGATTGTCGTGTAGCTGCGCTATACTGGCGGCAAGTGTAAATCTGTTTCGGCTGTTCATTTCAAGATAGGCATCGGCACTAAAACTATGATCTTGATAATCGTCATTATCGCTATTGGCATAAATACCGTAATCACCACCATAAGTTAAGGCCAATGTGTTGGCATCTTTTTGTGCAAACAATTGCAACTGAGGGGTAAAACGACTAATACCAGAGCTTCTTCTACCATTAGGTTGGTTAAAGATATTATTATCGAGGCTTTGCGAGATACCGATGGTTGGGGTGAAGTTAAACCCTCCTAAGTCAACAGCTTGAGGTTGGATTTCTGCAATAGCAGGTTGCGCTGCCAGCATGATCCCAATGGCCAACAAATGACTCCTTAACTTCATATCCACATCCCTAATGCCAAAATGATCTATTAATCTGCGGGGCATTTTACCTAAGAGTGTAAGTGTAGGCTATTACTATTTTGTAAATTACTGGACTTATTTGGGATTTGTGCTATCTATTGTTGTGATTGATTAATTTCTGAACAGCATACTCTCAATTATGCAATAACGGACTTCAGGTCTGTTATTGCATCATTATAGTCATGAAAGATCCGGCACTAATCTGGTACTAGACTAAGAAGTACCAGTAAGACTAATTGAAAACTGATTGATTTACTCGTCAAATTCATAAAACTCGAAGCACTTGATCAACTCGCCAGAAAATGACTATACTAACTAGACATTTTAATTCGAGATCAAATTGTGAAAGCCACAATCGTCGACCTAAGATACAAAACAACAGAAATATTGAAAGCCCTCGATAGAAACGAAAGTGTCACTATTTCCTACCATGGCAAAGTAAAAGGCGTACTTAGCCCCGCAAAAAACAGCACAGCCCTTCAAACAGAAGATCACCCTTTCTTTGCAATGAACTTAGATCACAGCTTGTCGGTGGAAGACGAACTAGAGAGCTTACGAAAGCCGCGCTATGATTTATGATACTGACATCTTGATTTGGATTCAGAGAGGAAACACAAAGGCTGCCAAACTCATTGATAGAGACGACAGCAAATTCTTGTCCATCCAAAGCTATATGGAATTGCTTCAGGGTGCTAAGAACAAACAACAACATAAAACGATCAAAAACTTCATTTCAGACTTTGCTTTCTCAATCTTGCCCTTAACCGAAAATATCGGGCACCGGGCGCTCATATATGTCGAGGAATACGCGCGCTCTTCAAATATGCGCGCCGGAGATGCCATCATCGCAGCCACTGCGATTGAAAATAATATGTCGCTGGTTTCGAGCAATGTGAAGCACTTCAAAGCGGTCAATGATCTCGACTTGAAGGTGTTTAAACCATAAGACGCTTATGCAAAAAAGCTATTGTAAAAAAAGCTATTGCAAAAAAGATACCGCCAACCAAACCTTTAGTAATGAAGCGGCAGTTTGATGCAATCGAAATGCCTAAAGATGATGAGACAACCTACTCTAATATAATATTCCTGATCGGTAATATATCAGCACTCCTTTGCACTATCATCAGAATAGTTCCCGATCGGGTATATTTTGACCTAGCAGAACAAATTTATGCTATTGTTCCCGAACGGGAATTAAAAGGACACCTAAAATGATCCAAACAACGAAGGACATCGGTGCAAACATTCGCTCATCACGGAAGGCATTGGGCCTTACACAAAAAGATCTTGCGCTTACCTCAGGTACTGGGTTGAGATTCATCATTGATCTAGAAAAAGGTAAGCCAACCTGCCAACTCGCAAAGACCTTAACCGTAATACAGACACTGGGGATAAAAGTGCAACTCCATTTGCCAGCCTTTAGCGCTGGTAGTGAAGGTGAATGATGACAAGGGTACTTGATGTTTATCTATTCGATCGTTTTGTCGGTAAGTTGATACAAAACGATATGGGTAAAATGCAATTTCGCTACGATGCGGATTGGCTTAAGGAAGAGAACACGTCTACTTTGTCACAATCTTTACCTAAACCTTTATCCAAGCAAGCATCGACATTTAGCGCAAAAGAATGTCTAGGATTTTTTGGTGGGATTTTACCAGAAGAATCAATACGAGAACGCATTGCAAAAAACCTCGGTATCAGCAAAGAAAATAGTTTTGCCATGCTCGCAGAGATTGGTGGCGAGTGCGCTGGCGCGGTGTCTTTTATCCCAGAAGGTGGCACGCTATCAAAAGGTGACCCTCACTACCAATCCTTATCCGAAGCTGAATTGGCGGTCATTTTAAACGACTTACCAAGACGCCCATTGATGGCTGGTGAAGCGGGTGTTCGCCTTTCCTTGGCCGGCGCGCAAGATAAAATAACGATTCGCTATATTGACAACCACTTTTCAATTCCACTGAATGGCGCGCCCAGCACCCATATCCTAAAACCCGCCATTAGGCAATTTGAAGATTCCGTCACTAATGAAGCCGTTTGTATGAAGCTCGCAGGGGAGATTGGCTTGCCCGTGGCCGAAGTTGAAATTTTGCCAATAGAAAACGTCCCCGTTTTATCTGTTGCACGTTTTGATCGACAAATAAGCAAAGACGGCAGCATTAAGCGATTACACCAGGAAGATTTTTGCCAAGCACTCGGCATAGTCTCTGAAATGAAATATCAAAGTGAAGGCGGGGTTTCTTTAAAACAAGCATTTAGTTTACTCAGAACGGCGTCTACCGTACCGGCAATTAACTTGCAGCATTTATTGGATGCAACGCTGTTTAATTTTTTTATCGGGAACAACGATGCACATGGCAAGAACTTCTCTCTTTTGTATGAGAAAGACACAGTTCGTTTGTCGCCGCTTTATGACTTGTTATCTACTGCTTATTATCCAGAACTGTCAAAAAGAATGGCGATGAATATTGGCAGGGAATACAGATCTGAAGCACTAGAGCCGAGTCATTTTGAAAAACTAGCGGTAGATGCAGGGCTATCCAAATCTGCCCTTCTCCAGCGTGTGCCATTGATGGCAAACAAAATACTTGCAGCACTGCCCAAAGTATCACAGGGGCTACCAGCGGCAAGTCAGTTAAAAGCCAATAAGCTAATCGAGTTTATTGACGGCTATGTTACAAAAATAAGAAAACGCTTTGATTAAAATTACAACATAACCTGATTTGAATTCCCTATTTGCCAGCACCATATTCCACATTTGCCGCTAAACTATTCCGTATTTGCCGAGAATTTCAGAATGCGAAACTGCTTAGCCTGCCACGCCTTACCGACTCATTCACTGACCGCTCAGCGATGATATTCAGAAAAACCAAGAGGAAACCAAAAAAGAGTCCAATTGAAAATTGATTGACTCGCGTGTCAAATTCATTGAATATGACACGCATGATCAGCAGAATACTAACAAATACCCTCCTAAAACACCCAAAGAGCATCTTGTTACTGGGCCCACGCCAGGTGGGTAAAAGCACGCTGTGCCAGACTATGGCGCCCAACCTAAGCCTAAACCTGGCAGATGAAACGACATTTCGCGAACATCTAAATGACCCCGGCTTAATCAAACGCATCATTCAAGCATTACCCCCCGGTCAAAACCTGATACTGATCGATGAAATACAGCGCATCCCCAGCATGTTAAACACGATTCAATATTTAATTGATAACAGCAAAATTGACAACAACAAACAACTACGATTTCTATTAACCGGGTCATCTGCCAGAAAGCTTCGCCGGGGCCAAGCCAATTTATTGCCGGGCAGAGTACTGCTTGAATACCTACCTCCCCTAGTCTATTGGGAAATTGAAGAAAACTTTGATTTACAAAAAGCATTAACCATAGGCACCCTGCCAGAAGTCTATTTACAAGACTATGGCCCCGACATTTTGCAGTCCTACGTAGCAGGGTATTTACGCGAAGAAATTCAAGCAGAGGCACTGACAAAAGACCTCGCCTCCTACAGTCGTTTTTTGGACATTGCCGCCGAACTCAGCGGCCAATACCTAAACTATTCAAAGGTGGCATCAGACAGCGAGATTAACAAAGAGACTATTCGTCGTTATATGGAAATCTTAAGCGACACCTTGTTAATTGAACAATTGCCAAGTTATCGATCCGTCGGCAAGGAAAGAAGAGCCAGACAAAAAGACAAGTTCTTTTTTTTCGACCTTGGGGTTCGCAATGCCTTATTAGGCTATACCGCTAAGCAAATTTTTAGTAAAACCGAATACGGCAGGCTTTTTGAACAATGGTTAATACTCCAAGTGATTTACTACAACAAACTTAACAAGAAAAACTGGCGACTGAGTAGCTACAGAGACGCAGGAGGCGTGGAAGTAGACCTTATCATCGAAACCCAAACAACTTTATTTGCAATCGAAATCAAATCATCACAGAAGGTTAAAGAAAAAATGTTTCAAGGCCTGCAAAAGTTTGAAAAAATTATCGGCAAACCCGCAGAAAAGATCCTAGTTTATCAAGGCCAGTTTGAACAGTATTTTGAACGACACGGTAATGCACTACCTTATCAAAAGTTTTTAGGGGAGTTTATTAGCGGGTTAGCATGAATGAAAGACCTAACCCCAGCTAGATCAATCTGAAATTTCTGACCATTTCATCACAAACGGATTGACAAGCGAGTATTGTCAGTGTCACCATCCCAAGTGATCAAAAACTTTAAACATCGAGGTCTAAAGCGCCTGTTCGAAAAAGGCGACCGACGTAAAATAAATCCTAATCATCTGGACAAAATAGAACTGATCCTCGCCGACCTAAATACTGCAGAAACAATCGCTGACTTGCGGTTACCCGGTTATCGGCTTCACGAATTGCATGGAGATCTGAAGGGTTTCTTCACCATCGATGTATCCGGCAATTGGCGCATAATATTCAAGTTTAAAATGGGCGTTGCCTCCAAGATTAACTTATTGGATTATCACTAAATTAGGTAAATAATCATGATGATGAACAAACCACCTCACCCTGGCAAACACGTTCGCATTAACTGTTTAGACGCATCAAACCTGAGTGTCACCGCTGCAGCCAAAGCACTAGGTGTAACTCGCCAAACACTTAACAATCTTGTGAATGAGAAATCGAGCATCTCCCCTGAAATGGCAGTACGCTTTGAAAAAATAGGCTGGAGTACATGCGATCACTGGATGCGACTGCAGATGAACTTTGACTTGGCATCTGTAAGAGCGAGGCAAGACGAAATTATCGTTCCAGCTGCTACTCAAACCATGCAGCAAAACGCTAATTAGCTATAAGACTTACTACTATACCCATACCCATAATAGCCATAACTGCCAGAACCATAACCACCATATTTGGCTGCTACTGCTGCGTCGAATCGGTTAAGGACAACACCAATAACCGGCGCATTAGCACCATACAACCTATCCAGTGCATTTTTTGCTACCTGTGTAGGTGTTGAATCACTGCGTACGACAAATACCAAAGCATCTGCATTTTGCGACAATACCAAAGAATCACTCACCGCCTGGGTAGGCGCTGAATCGATAATGATACGATCGTAAGTTTCGCTAAGCTTTTTCAAAATCATGCCGAAGCGTTCTGATGACAAAAGATCAAGTGGGTTGGGCGGCACTGCCCCTGCTGGCAACACATCAATACCCAGCTCTTTAAAAGCATGAATGCTCTCTTTTGCTTCTGATGTGCGGGCAACAAGTTCTGATAAACCCGGCGTGCCCTTATCCATACCATATTCTTTAGCGATTGAAGGCCTGCGCATATCAGCATCGATTAATAGCACCTTTTCCATCTGGCCTAAGGCCAATGCCAGGTTTGAAGCAATAGTCGTTTTACCTTCGCCCGGGACGGAAGACGTCACGACAATGATTTTTTGGGTTTTATCAATACCAGCTAGTACAACACTGGTGCGTAATGAGCGGACAGCCTCAGCAAAATGGTTGTGTGCTTTCGATAAGTAGAAATGAGATGCGGCTTGGTCTTGTTGTTTGCCTTTGGTTGTTTCAAGGGGTAGTACACCCAAGATGCCTTGGTGTAGTTTTTCTTCCAACTCACCAGCAGAGCGTATCGTGTTATCCAAAGCTTCTCGCAAAAAGGCTAACATCACACCCAACATCAAACTCAACACGCCTGCTAGAACCACAATCAGAGTCTTTTTGGGTTTAACTGGAACGTAGGATCGTGTTGCATGATCAACAAAACTGGCATTTGCTGTGGAGAAGCCTGTCTCATTCGTTTCGCGAAATCGTTGAAAGAACAAATCATAGAGCTCTCGATTTGTTTTTGCCTCTCTCTGCAATTGAGACAGCTCAAATCCTTTGCGATTAATGTCTTGGATCTCTCTTTTGCTAATAACCAAAGATCGTTCGATTTCTGCTTGATCAGCCTGAGCCTGCCTGTACGTACCCGTAAGCCCAGCGACTACCTGCTTTATCCTATTTCTGTAGGCTTGGGTGGCACTGCTCAAGTTACTTTGCGAACTTATATAATTAGGGTGTTTAGGCCCGTAGCGGCGGGTGACTTCAGAAAAATCCTTCATCGCACTTGCTTCTTGCCCTTTCAAACCTTGTACTGAGACATCCTGTAATACAACTTGCAAAGATTCCCAACGCGCTAAATATGGCGCGTTAATATCGCCAGCGGCATCTAACTGGCTCTTTGCTGTCGCTGCTCTATTTCGAGTTTCAACTAATTGTCGCGTACTCTGTTGCAATTCATTTGCTGTCAGGGTTTGTATACCGGCAACATCAACCAAATTTTCTCTTTCTTGATATTCACGCAGTTTCTTCTCTGAAGCATCTAGATCTTTTTTAAGCGTGCCTAAGCGTTCGGTTAACCAACTTGAGGCTTTGCTGGTTAGTGCTAACTTCGACTCTAGGTAATTATCGATATAGGCTTCGCCCATGGCATTTGCGACCGTTTTTGCCAATTCAGGGTCAGGGCTCTCAAAAGTGATGTCGACCAGTTGCGTATTGCGAACCGGAGCAATATTTAAGTTAGCTCTAAACTTTGAGATCTTGCCTTGCCAGATTGCTTCTGGTCCTAGCGGCTTTGGCTCGGGTAAAAACGGCACAAAGTCGCGTAAACTAACACCGGTATTTCGTTCATTGGCATTTTCACCTCGATTAGCGATCGAAAGCTGTTTGACTACTATTTCTGCCAATTTGCGAGACTTCAAGATTTCAAATTGGGTTTGATAATATTCTCGTTGACTAGAATCAATGCCATAAATTTCTTCGATAGAAACTATATTGGCGTTCTCGGACTCAATCAGCAATCGGGCAGTTGAAGCATAAATAGGCGTCATCCTGAGCACAACTATAATGGTAACCGTGACGATGACCACTGCCAGCCCAATAATGGGCCACTTGTTACGATAAACTGTTCTCCAAAGGGATAACAAGTCTATGGAATCATCATCCAATAGTGCTGATTCAGCATTCCTTACTAAAGGCGCTAGGTGTGGGGCAGAATTCATATTAGAAAAAGCTCTGTTCGATTGTAACGGTATCGCCAGGTTTAACTAAATCACCCAGAGACATCTGAATTTTTTTATCATTACCTGAACCCGCAATCACATACATCTTTGATTTTGACGCACGCTCTGTAAAGCCACCTGCCAGCGCAATAGCCTTACGTAGTGTTAAGCCAGGAGAATACTCAAAGCCCCCAGGGTTCGCGACTTCACCCGCGATGAAAAATTGCCGATATTCTTTTATAGACACATTGACCCTTGGCTCAACCAAATAGTCCCCTTTTAACCCCTCAGTTAAAAGGTGTTCTAAATCCCGGGACGTGAGCCCGTTGACTTTTAATTCACCTAGAAATGGATACGACACGGTTCCGGCATCGCTCAGCCGAACTTCTAAGCTCAGGTCTAATTCCCCAAAAACAACAATGTTGATCAGATCGCCACTGCCTAGTTTGTAATCTAATAGTGAGCTTTCTGATGCCAGAACAGGTTTGAGAAATAACAGCAGTAAAAGTGCAGCGTATATTCGCATGTAGTAATCGATCAAAGAGAAAGGCCGCATATTTTAACACAACCCAAGTCCCATTATGAAAGCAAGATGTATTTTTTTACCAAACATACCGAGCCAATTCCACTCAATAGTTTTGACAAATCAAGAGGCGAAATTTCACAAGATTCCTCTCCAAGTGATAGTCAGTGAAGATTAAGTTATTATCCGAGAATAAACTATTTTAGTCGCTAAAGAATTCTATGACACAAAAAATCCTCATTGTATTTGGCACTCGCCCCGAGGCAATCAAACTTGCCCCACTAATTTTAGCACTAAAGGCACATCCCAATTTTCAAACCAAAGTCTGCGTTACTGGGCAACATCGGCAAATGTTGGATCAGGTACTGTCTCTATTTGACATCAAGCCTGATTTCGATTTGGATCTGATGAAACCAAACCAGGATTTAATGGATATTACTAGCAATGTCTTACTAGGACTGCGTGACATGTTTTGCGAATATTTGCCTGATCGACTAATTGTTCAAGGGGACACGACAACCACATTTGCTGCATCATTAGCCGCTCATTACCACAAGGTTAGTATCGCCCATGTTGAAGCTGGCCTTAGAACCGGAAACCTCTTCAGCCCGTGGCCAGAAGAAGCTAATCGCAAGATGACTTCAGCCCTGACGGATCTACACTTTGCGCCAACAACCACTTCAGCTAACAATCTGCGTAGTGAAAATGTGGACGAAGCTTGTATCTTTGTGACGGGTAATACGGTTATCGATGCATTATTCCAAGTAATCGACAAGATAAAATCAGATGTTGATCTGCAACAGTCCATTAAAGCAAGTTTACCCACACTCAATCCTGATAAGAAATTAATCTTGGTAACGGGCCACCGGCGGGAGAGCTTTGGTGATGGCTTTGAGAATATCTGCCAGGCAATCGCATTGCTCGCAGATCGAGACGATGTAGAAATTATCTATCCTGTGCATCTTAATCCAAATGTGCAAGAACCCGTCAACCGGACCTTAGCTGATAAAAAAAATGTCCATTTAATCGCGCCCCAAGACTACTTACCCTTTGTATACTTGATGAATCAGGCTTATATCATTCTCACTGACTCTGGTGGTGTACAGGAAGAAGCACCTTCGCTCGGCAAACCCGTGTTGGTCATGAGAGATACAACGGAGCGACCAGAAGCAGTCGAAGTTGGCACCGCCAAGCTCGTCGGCACGGACACTCAGATCATCGTAAAAGAAGCCAATCATCTACTTGACAACAAAGATAGTTACAAGTTGATGAGCCAAACCCATAACCCCTATGGTGATGGCAAAGCAACAGCACGTATAATTGAAGGGCTACTTAATGTCAAATAGTGGTTTTAAAAAGGTATCCATCATTGGACTTGGCTATATAGGACTGCCTACAGCTGCTATGTTTGCCTCAAGAGGTTTGGATGTTATCGGTGTTGATGTATCAGAACAAACGGTGGAAACCATAAACCAAGGTAAGATTCATATCATTGAACCTGACCTTGATATGATCGTGCAAAGTGCGGTAACCCTTGGTAAACTGAAAGCGACTACGACACCTGAACCAGCTGATGCATTTCTCATCGCAGTGCCTACGCCGTTTATTGACGATCATCAACCTGATCTTTCTTTTATAGAAGCAGCCGCTAAAAGCATCGCGCCAGTGCTAGAAAAAGGAAACCTAGTAATTCTGGAATCTACCATCCCTGTCGGTGCTACCGAGAAATTAGCCAAGTGGTTACAAGCTGAACGTCGAGATCTTAGCTTTCCGCAAACCGCTAGCGACGCCGCAGACGTCCAAATTGCCCATTGCCCAGAACGCGTACTCCCAGGTTATGTGATGCAAGAATTGGTTATCAACGATCGAATAATTGGGGGCATGACTCCGTACTGCGCAGAACGTGCTGAATCTTTATATCAACTTTTTGTTAAAGGTGACTGTCATCTCACTGATGCACGTACTGCTGAATTGGCCAAGCTCACAGAAAACTCATTTCGTGATGTAAATATCGCATTTGCCAATGAGTTATCACTCATCAGCGATGAACTCGACATTAACGTCTGGGATTTGATTCAATTGGCCAACAAACATCCAAGAGTTAATATTCTTTCCCCAGGCCCTGGTGTCGGTGGCCATTGCATCGCCGTTGACCCCTGGTTCATCGTTTCATCAGCACCAAAAAGCGCTAAACTAATTCGTACGGCACGACAAATCAATGACGCCAAACCCAAACATGTTGTCCAACAAATTAGAGAAGCGGCAAGCCAGTTCAAAACACCCGTTATTGCTTGTATGGGCCTCTCATTTAAGGCAGATATTGATGATCTTAGGGAGAGCCCCGCGCTCGATATCACATTGGAACTGGCAAAATCTAAAGTCGGCCAAATTTTAGCGGTAGAACCAAACATCCAAAAATTACCCGCTGATTTGCAAAATGCGGGCATCGTACTAATAGATCAGGATGCGGCACTGGAGCAAGCGAATATCATCGTTGCACTAGTGGATCACAAACCATTCAAGAAGCTAAAGAAGTCCAAACTGAATTCGAAAATTCTGATTGATACTCGCGGAATATGGCAATAATGGAAAAAATAAATGACATCGTATAGTTCAATCATCCACAAAATCGAAGACAAGACAGCACGCATTGGTATAGTTGGACTTGGTTATGTTGGCCTACCATTAGCGATTCGATTTGCGGAGGTCGGATACAAAACGGTAGGGTTTGATATCGACCCCATCAAGACAGAATGTTTAGCCAGCTGCCAAACTTACATCGAACACATACCAGACGACACCATTCAAGAATTGATAGCTACCGGTTTCGAAGCAACTACTGATTTTTCACAGGCTTGCGAGATAGATGCACTCATACTTTGCGTCCCGACACCACTCAATCAGTATCGAGAACCTGACCTCTCCTACGTTATCAATAGCCTTGAATCACTATTACCGCATATCAGAGCAGGGCAACTTATATCATTAGAGAGCACTACGTATCCCGGGACGACCGAGGAAGAATTAAAGCCGAGAATAGAATCGAAGGGATTTGAAATTGGAAAAGACATCTTTCTCATTTACTCACCAGAAAGAGAAGACCCAGGAAACGCTGACTTCACTACCCGATCGATCCCGAAAGTCTGTGGTGGAACGACCAAAAAATGCGCAGAAGTTGGCAAATCGCTATACGGGAACATTATTGATACGGTCGTGCCAGTATCTTCAACCAAAGTTGCCGAGATGACCAAACTGTTGGAGAACATACATCGCGCGGTCAATATTGGGCTAGTGAACGAAATGAAAATCGTAGCTGATGCCATGGATATCGACATTTATGAAGTCATCCGCGCAGCTGCAACAAAACCATTCGGTTTCGTACCCTATTACCCTGGACCCGGGCTTGGCGGCCACTGTATTCCTATTGACCCATTTTATTTTACATGGAAGGCGAAAGAATACGGTTTGAACACCCGCTTCATTGAACTCGCCGGTGAGATAAACAGTCAAATGCCCCAGTGGGTAGTAAACAAAACGACAATGGGCCTGAATGATCAAAAAAAATCTGTTAACGGCAGTAATATTCTAATACTAGGTATCGCCTATAAAAAGAACGTTGGTGATACGCGCGAATCACCTTCTCTGGAGATTATTGATACGTTGCAGGCGTTAGGCGCTTGTATTAGGTATTCTGATCCGCACGTACCGATCTGCCCTCAAACACGAAAATATAATTTCGAACTCAGCAGCGTCAGCTTATCTGAAAAAACAATTTCGTTTTACGATGCCATAATACTTGTGACAGATCACGATTGTTTTGACTACCCGCTAATCAAAGACCACGCTAAACTAATTGTTGATACACGTGGCGTTTTTGATCGCAGCGCTAATATCATCAATGCTTGATGTATCAGCGTTAGATCGGAATGTAGAATAACAGAATGATAACTTTCCAAGGTATTCAAGCGCTCTGTGAAAGAATTGGTATCACAATCGTTACCGTCAGATATCTCAAATTTTCTCAGATAATATGGAGGATTTGGTATCTTGCCCGAAAACCAAAAATACCATCGAAGCAGCCAATAGAACGAAGGGCATTTCAAGGCACGCCATATTTCTTAAAAAAAAATGAATGCTTCCAAGCCCCTCATACATTTACGTTTCTAAACAAACAAGCAATCGTCATAAAATCATCTGATTGGAATAACAAAGATTTCAGTGATCTCTGGTTGTACAACCTTCACTACTTTGATTTCTTAAATCAAACGCATCCCGCACCACTGGACTTAGCGGAAAAATGGATAGACGAAAATCCACCATTAACCAGTCGCGGTTGGGAGCCCTACCCAACATCGCTTCGGATCGTAAACTGGATAAAGTGGATGATATCGAATAATGAATATCCAACACTTCTAATGCAGAGTCTAACTGAGCAAGTCGATCATCTGAGTACACATATCGAGTATCACATTCTCGGGAATCACCTGTTTGTAAATTCAAAAGCACTGATTTTCGCGGGTCTATTTTTTAATTCAAATCAGGCAGAACAATGGCTAAAGAAAGGACTCACCATTCTTAAGGCACAACTTAAGGAACAAATTCTAGATGATGGCGGGCATTTTGAGTTGAGCCCCATGTATCACGCGATAATTCTGGAAGATATATTAGACCTATTGAGTTTGCTCCGGGTTTACCGACACGCGTCGAAACTAACAGACGACCATATCCCAACTTTGGAACAAAGCATTCCCCCTATGTTGAGCTGGTTAAGCACGATGAGTCATCCAGATGGTGAGATTGCTTTTTTTAATGATTGCGCTATCGGTATTGCTCAACCGCCAGCAGCACTTCAAGAGTACGCAGAACATCTAGGTATCCAATTTCATACTGGCAAGATTGACACGACTCACTTAAAACATTCCGGTTATATTCGCGCGTGCAAGAGCGCTGCTACGCTAATTGTAGACGTTGCTGAAATTGGTCCAAGCTATCAACCTGGTCATGCTCACGCAGATACATTGTCCTTTGAATTATCTCTTGGCTCAGAACGCATATTTGTCAACTCCGGGACTTCCGAATATGGCATTTCATCGCGACGACATTTACAACGCTCAACACGCTCTCACAATACCGTTACTGTCAACGATGAAAATTCGTCGCAAGTCTGGTCAGGATTTAGAGTAGCAAAAAGAGCAAAGCCAAGTCGCACGGTGTTACTAGAAAAAAATGAAACGCGTATCAGCTGTTCCCACAACGGCTATTCATACTACGCCAAAGGATGCATTCATCTACGTGAATGGTCACTGCACGATAGGAAGTTGTTAGTCAGTGATGCAATAGAGCGCGCTTTCGGTAATTGCACAGCATATTTTCATTTACATCCGCATCTCGAAGTAAGCATGGCTAGTACAAATGAATTTCATATCACAAGCAAAACCCATAAAATTATTTTCACATCCAACGTGCCAGGGAAACTTGTTGACGGACACTATTACCCCGAATTTGGTAAATCGATTCCCAATCAAACCATCGTTTTAATAACCAATCTTTCAAAAATTGAAACTGAAATAACATGGCTTACCAATCACAGAGATTCCCACAACAAATGAAGATACTGTTTGTTTCCGAAAATTTCCCACCTGAATCAAATGCACCTGCGAATCGGACATATGAACATGCTTGTTACTGGGTAAAATGGGGGCATGAGGTAACGATAATCACTTCGGCACCAAACTTTCCTGAAGGCAAGCTGTTTGAAGGCTATAGTAATGATTGGTACCTGGTTGAATGGATGGATGGTATCAAAGTCATTCGTGTAAAAACCTACATTAGCGCAAACAAAGGAATTTTGAGGCGCGCTATTGACTACATTTCCTTCTTTATTATGGCCTCATTAACGGGCATATGCCAACCACGCCCAGACATCGTTGTTGGTACATCACCACAAATTTTGGAAGTAGCGGCTGCTTGGATCATTGCCGTGTTCAAACGGCGCCCCTTTGTGTTTGAGTTAAGAGACATATGGCCAGAATCGATCGTTGCCGTTGGTGCAATGAAGCACGGCTTTATTATTCGTATATTAGAGTTTTACGAGAGATTTCTGTACCGCCATGCCCAACTCATCGTTTGCGTAACAGAAGCGTTTGCCGATTATTTGAGGAATTTGGGAACAAAGGAAAACAAATTGGTCGTGGTACGAAATGGCGTCAACATCGAACAATTTGCAGATAGAGAAGATCCTTCAACTTTGAAAAAAGAGCTGGGTTTCGAGGGGAAAACGATCATTAGTTATATCGGCACTCAAGGCATGGCCCATTCGTTAGATACCTTGATTGATACGGCAGAGAAATTAAAATACAACAAGAACATCGTATTTATGCTAGTTGGATCGGGAGCAGAAACCGCAAAGCTGAAGGCACTTTGCAAGCAAAAGGCACTAGAGAACCTTCATTTCATACCTCGCCAAATAAAGAGCGAAATCACGCGCTACTGGAAGATAAGTGATCTAACGATCATTTCACTTCGAAATACGAAACTCTTCGCAACTGTCATACCTTCAAAGATATTTGAGGCCATGGCTGCTGGGACACCTATGATCTGCTCAATACCGAAAGGTGAAGCAAGTGAAATTATCGTTAAGTATGATGCAGGGATAAAGATAGAACCCGAATCTTCGAATGAGATGAAGAACGCGATCTTGTCTCTAGTTGAATCGCCAGAAAGGCGTCGAGAAATTTCAAATAATGCCAAAGCCGCAGCGGATCAATTCAGCCGTAAAGCTGCAGCTAGAAAGATGCTACATGCACTTCAAAACTTATAAATCAGTCAGCGCCGCAACTGCGCTGTCACTTCAATACTGACACGCGCCACTTCCATAATCTCTTCATAGGGAATAGGTACCGGTTGCCCGTCACGAATACTCTCCACAAAAGCTGCAGCACAAGCCTTCTGACCTTTATCTTGACTCAACAGGCGTTGGCTCTTGAAACCTTTCCAACCATAGCCCTTCAGGTGTTTGAAGTTATTCAACTGTAAAACGCCATCACCGCCAAAGGCCTCAATACGCTCTTTGGGAAATGCCTTACCGCCATTAGCAAAGTAGTGAATGGTACCCATAGAGCCATCCTCAAAGCTGAGCGTAATGCTGGCCTTGTCTTCCGTAATGCCCACTCCGGGTGCAGCACCCAGGCTTGTGGCAGTAAATCCACTGATCGGCGCGCCCACAAGAAAGCGGAGCAAGTCAATATAGTGACAAGCTTCACCGATAATGCGGCCACCCCCCATTTCCCTATCCTGCGTCCAGTGGCCAGCCGGAATATGGCCAGCATTCATAGTTAGGATGAAAGTTTTAGGACCTGCCACTTTATCCAGTAGATTCTTCATAGTGACCGTTAATGGTGCAAAACGTCGGTTGTAACCCACCATCAAACGACTTTTGCCCTGCGCTGCTTGCCAGGCGGCATCGATAGCATCTAATTCATCTAAGGTCAACGCCAAGGGTTTTTCAACGAACACCTGCTTACCAGCGTTCAGGCCAGCAATAACCTGCTCTGCATGCAGTTTGTGTTGAGTGGCTATCACTAAGGTTTTTACAGCCGTGTCGATTAAAGTGGCTTCCAAATCGGTGGAGGCTTTGGCAAAACCGTGCTTGCTACCCTGGTGTACAGCGCTTACCCCGCCACTGGTAACCAGTGTATTCAGTTCGGCCCCAGCTTCAGAAAAAGCCGGTATCAAAACTCGCGAAGCATAATTGCCACCACCTACAAACGAACAAACCACATCATCAGGTTTATAGTCAGGCGGAGTCGCCAGCTCAACAGTCTTTACAGCTAAGGCATCTGCGGAATTGGGATAGTCGATAACAATGCCTAGCGTACCAGGTGTATCCAACAGCTGGTACGCCTCGGGTGCTTCATCAATGGCAAAGCGATGGCTGATTAGCGGCTTAACATCCAACGCACCACTGGCCATCATATCTAGCACAGCTTCAAAATTGCGCTGCTCTGTCCAGCGCACAAAACCAACGGGATAGTCGTGGCCCTTTTCCTCGTATTCGGAATCGTAGCGGCCGGGCCCATAGGAACAGGAAACCTGGAAGGAGAGTTCTTTTTCGTAAAAGTCTGCCCGTGAAAGCTCAAGACCTACAACACCCACCAACACAATACGACCGCGTT
>JAESSY010000083.1 GCA_016763855.1 Pseudomonadales bacterium | reverse complement strand
GCTTTACAAAAACTATATAAAAATAAAGCTGAACTAACCAGCTACACGAAAAAAAATGTAGACCGTTTTACAGAAACTTTTAGTTTAGAAAAAATGCTAGAAGGGCATATCGCCTTATATAACAACCTGACTTGAGTTTCAATAAAAAAATAAATACTGTGGATATACAACATTGAATCAAATTAAATTAATAGCATCCCTTTTTTACAAGGGTATTATTTATGTTTTAGCCAGTATACTGCCAAAAAACAAATCTGTATGGGTATTTGGTGCATGGTTTGGTGATAAGTATTCTGACAATTCAAAAGCTTTCTTTCAATATGTAAATCAGTACAGACCTCAAATATCAGCTATTTGGATAAGTAAGAATAATGAACTCATAAAAGAATTAAGAAATAAAGGCTTTCGAGCTTATAACATGCATAGTTTTATTGGCATCTATTACCAACTCACTGCAAGTTTTGCATTCGTCTGCCAAGCTCATGACGTAGATTTGTTTGCGCCAACCATTGGTAAAAAAACTAAAATAGTAAACCTATGGCACGGGTTGCCTCTAAAGAAAATTATTTATGATGAGTTTGGTCACATTAGTATTAAGAAAAATTTAAAAGGCCGTATTGTTGATTTTTTATCACCATACAAAAAAATGAGAAACGATTACCTAATTGCAACAAATGAAAGAACTCAAAAAACACTTTCAGGGGCATTTAGAATTCCCATTGCAAGAGTATTGATAACAGGCTTTCCCAGAAACGATGTGTTTATCAATCAAGATTCTAATATGCAATCAACGGCTCATTATAAAGTTATTTATATGCCCACAATGAGAAAACAAGAAAATGGAAGCAATGCCTTATTTGAAAATTTTGGCTTCAACGTTGATAAAATATCAAAGGAATTAAGCAAGCATAACATTAAGTTGGTACTTAGATTGCATCCTGTTAATAAAGCCCCTGAAAACCTTCTAACAGAAATCAAAGCCTCTAAAAACATCAGCTTTGATTTTAGTGATGACATATACGATACCATCGCATCATATGATTGCCTTGTTACAGACTATTCAAGCATTTACTTTGATTTTTTACTATCAAAGAAACCTATTCTTTTTGCGCCTTTTGATCTTTCTGATTATAAAGAAAAAGAAAGAGAACTATATTATGAATTTGAAGATGTTACTTTGCCGCCATATTCATTTAATTGGCCAAGTTTAATTGAAAATATAATTAACTGTAAAAACTCAAATAATGAAGAAAATTATAATACAAGTTATAGACAACTCACTGATATGTTTCATCGTTCAAATAACAATCAAAAACATTCAAAAATACTTATAAATAAGCTTAATGAACTACAACAAGCTAACAACTAATGAGTAAAGCGCTTCAAACTTTCTGTAACAATTTTTTCACAAGCATCTGCATTCTTTTTATTTTCTATAAGCAGATTAGTATAATCTATCCTTTTTTTAGAAAATTCTTCTGGCTGTATAAAACTTCTATTAACAGCTTCTTTCATTTGATTTAAGTCATTTACTTCTATTCCAATATCCCTAAACTTATACTCAACTCCATTTTCATCATAGTTCACATACTGAAACTTATTAGGATTATTAAACAATATGACTGGTTTATCTTTGGCTGCAAACTCAATAATAGCCGATGATACATCAGAAATCATAATGTCAGCTAAAACAATCAAGGGAGTAAAATCCAATGCATCAACAAAAAAAACCCTTTTTTCATTTCGTGCCAATTTTTCATACATATTAGAGTATTCAATCTTTGTTGAACCATGTAATTTTATAATTAATATCGTATTCTCACTCTCGGATACAACCTCTTTAATTCTATCCTGAATAAAGGGTGAATGGACGAAATGAACCCAGTCATACACAGAATCAGCAATAAATGTTATGTCTGGTTCATAATACTTGGGATTTATAAACATTTCCTCACCATATGCTTTTAATAATTTCAAATCTTTTTTCAAAAAACCAGACCTATTACGTGGTTCATAAGATTTATAACCAAAAGAAATTTTTATTTCTGGATAAAACTCTTTCATTTTTTTGTAAATTGGTATTAATATTGGTATATGTACATTTTTAAAAAAATAAAACATTACTTTTATTTTTTTAATAGTTTTCAGGCCTTTTGGTTGCTTATTTTTAAAGTGGGGAAGATATTTTTTAAGTAAAAAATATTCATTATATATTCTTGATACTTCCTCATGGGATTGAGTACCATACAGCCTGAATTTGCTATCCAACATTTTTATATTCCTATAGTTCTTTAACTATTTCAATTAATTCAGTGGTAGATATAGATGGTGTTCTTTCTAAGTAAATTACATCACAAATATCTTTAAACTCATCGAACTTACCCATCCAATCATTCCCCATAACCAATATATCAGCCTTGTGTTCTTCAATGTATTCTCTTTTAAGTTCGAGCGATTCTTCAAAAAACACATTGTCAACGCATTTTAATGCCGCAACTATTTCAGATCTGCTAGATTGTTGGCAGATGGGATATCTTTGTTTTTTAGAATAATTCAGAGCGTCAGTAGAAATACCAACGGTTAAGTGTTGCCCCAATTTTGCTGATCTTTCTAATATTTTCAAATGACCAATATGAAAAATATCAAAAGTACCAAATGTAATAACTTTAACCATATAACATAATCCCTTTTATTAAGTTGTATTGTTTCTTAAAAATCACTTTTTAAAAATAAAACCGTGTCTTTTTATTTTTTGTAAAAAAGAAAGTATTTGATTTGGTATAATCATCAAAAAATATGCTTTTATAATTAATATTAGATTTGGCTTTAATAAATAAGCCTGAAATAAAGCTTTTTCTGCTAAGTTAAAAGAACCTTCATTGATATAATCTTTACTATACCGAATATTCATTTTTCGCTCTATCATTCTCCAGTCTATATCTAATTCAATATTTTTTTCCAAGATAAAACTTTTTAACTCTGTTAAACATACTAATTCTGCTTTATGCATAACTTCATTATTTGAAGAGTAATTTGCATTATGAAATACATGTATCGCTAATGGCTCTTCAACAAAATCAAATTTAGTTAATAAAGACAATCTTAACCAAACATTCCAATCATCAACCCCCATCAATTCTTTCTTCTCATTGAATAAGCCTGATTTTTCAAACATGTTTTTACGTACAATTACTGAACAAGTAGGTATTAAATTTTCAGAAAGAAGTGAATGAAATACATCTCCACGGTTATTATTTCTTTTTACAACTATTTTTTTATATACTGGATAAGTAAATTCTTTAAAAATAAGACTATATACTAAGCCTATATCTTTATTCTCAAATAAAAATATTTGCTTTGCTAGTTTAGTAGGTAACCAAAAATCATCCTGATCACAAAACGCAATAAATTTACCTTTCGCATGCTCTATACCGAAATTTCGAGCATTCGCGATACCACCATTTTTTTTATCTAAGACTCTTATCCGAATATCCTTCTTTGATAATTGTCGAATAAATTCTAATGAAGCATCAGTTGAGCCATCATTGATTAACAACACCTCAAAACTTTCAAGTGTTTGATTCAACAAAGTATCAAGAGTACCACTCACATATTTAATACCGTTATATACAGGTACTATAATAGATACTAAAGGTTGAGACATATTTTCTCCAAAAAAAATTGTTAGCTTTTATTAATTAGCAATAATCACGTTATTTTTTGAACATATTACGTAACTCTAGCAATAAGAGTTTATTGCCAAAAAATACTACTAGAAAATACCCTAATCCACCCGCTAGAATATCTATAAACAATAAAGTCGTATTATCAACTTCAAGTGACATATTGGTAATCATAATGACTAAAATCATAAATATCGAAGCTAGCAAGGAAGGGGTCAAGGCTCTAATTATAGAAAAAACATTGGTTGGTAATATTTTTGTAATTTCATATAATATTTTTGTATATGCGGCTATTATGGAAATTACCCAGGCCCAGGCCAACCCCGTAATGCCAGTATCAATAAGCGGAAAAACAGCTAAAACAAAAACAGCTATTGTTATAATATTATTTTTTAAAACTATATTCGAAAGACCGAGCGCATTTAACATACCAACCGAAGTTTCTGTTAACAACCTAAATGGCAACGCAAAGCAAATGATCTGAATGATAATTGCACTTTCGAACCATTTGTTTGTTAATACTACTTCAATAAGCGGTTCAGCCACCATACCTAATCCAAAAAATAGCGGGAAGACAAACAAAGATATCAACCGTATGGATTTCAAATAATAAGAAAGCACTCGTTTTTTATCATTACTTATCTTACTAAAAGCAGGAAATGCTATTCTTCGTAACTCAGGAGATAACTTACGCAAAGGGATAAAAGATATCTGTAATCCAACACTGTAGACACCCAATTGAGAAGTAGTAAAATAATACCCACCAATAATAAAATCCAATTGACTATTAATTTCTGCAATAATTGAAGAAATTGAGTTTTGTAAACCAAAGTATAATAACCGACTAGTTCTTTTAAAATGCTTACCAAATGTAAAACACGTTGGCATCAATAGATTGGATGCTACCGATTTAACAACGCTATTTACAACAAGACCAATCGCTATCGCCCAATACCCCATCCCTATGTATGCGGCAATCAGCACGGAAATAGGCGTAATGATCCCCATTATCAAATCTATTTTCGCTAAAATTTTAAATTTCATTTGCTTGGCAAGTAACGCCATTGGGCGAACAGAAAAGGCTTCCAAAATATATGTAAATGCCATTAGTTGCAAAACTAATTCAGCTTGCTTTGTTTCATAAAACTTAGCAAGCCAGGGTGCCGCCATAAACTGTAAAAACGAGAAAAATATTCCAATTAATATCGTCAACGTAAGCAGTGTATCAAGCACTGGTTTACTAATTATCTTAAATCTAATAATCACATTGCCAATACTTAAAAAATTTCCTGACATAAGTATTGCAGTCATTATCCCCACAATTGCCATTATGCCATAATCTTCACTGTTTAGAAGTCGAATAACCCAAAACGTCGATCCCCAACGTAGCAACTGAATTATAAATTTACTAATTAATAGCCATTTCATACCAGAAACAACAGAAGATTTAAGATTATCACTCATAACTGGAGGCATATGTATTAGCTCTACATACAAGCATCATAAGTAGACCTTTAAATATTGAATGGCACATTGCTCTAAAGAGCAATCAACTAAAAACTTTTTCTTATTAGCACTTCTAAATCGTTCATATTTCAGATTACTTGTCATTAAGATTTCTATATTTTTTGACAATTTTTTTATATTTTCAAAATCATATAGCAAACCATTTTCACCATCCTTAATTAGCTCATGATTACCCCCAACATTAGACGCAATGGTTGGAGTTCCACTAGCTATTGCTTCTAATATGGCAAGGGAAAGGCCTTCTGTTTCAGACGTAACAGCTAGACAATCAATATTACTATATATTTCATCCCTATCTTTTACAAAGTCATAAAATATAACTTGCACATGCGGTATTAATTTTTCAGCTAACTGTTGATTATATTGCATTAATTCTCCTGTTCCATAAAAAGATAAAGAAATATTATTTTGTTGCTTTTTATCTAACAGTGATATGGCTTTAATTAGAAGGTGTTGAGCTTTAAGTGGGACAAAGCGTCCTACATGACCGAGCCTGAATTTTTTGCTTTCAGTCTTTTTTGTAGTTCGTGCAGGTACACCATTTAATATAGTTACTACTTTATTACTAAAGTATGGATATACTTTCACAAATTTTTTTTCTGCACTTTTTACCACAAAAGTGATTTTACTTATTTTAAAAGATGCAAAAAAGTGAATTGATTTCCATTTCAGTGTTTTATTAATTTGTTCATTATGATGAGTAAAAATTATTTTTGTAGGTAGCCATAAAGAGGCAAATAAAATACGTAATAAACAATGTGCACTGTGCACATGAACTATATCAACATTTTTAATCGCCTGTCTAAGTTCCTTTATTTTAGATGTTATGATTAAAGATATGTTTTGTTCTTGAGCTTCCAATTCAAGTGGCTCACTTAGTGACCCCATAGATAATATGCTAGCCGTTATATGTTGACCTTCACGTTGTTCAACAGTAAGGTCAATAGCGAAACGCTCTGCTCCCCCAACATTTAGGCTACTTAACACATGTAGTACTTTCATATAATATCTATTTACCTCTTTATTCTTATTTTATTAAAATTTTAAGCAATAAAATCATTCTATACCCATTCCACTTCAAAATGCAGATTTTAGCACCTGAAAATTGTCATTAATCCTACTCCCTAATGTATCACCGATATTTGGGAGTGTTGTGGTAAAAAAGTTATCAATGGCACATCTAAATTCTTTCGCTGTAGCAAAATACTTATTATTCCGGGCATGCTCATTCATCACTTTCCACAACCTTTCTATTGGATTTAGGTTTGGACTGTAAGGTGATAAATAATAAAGCAATATATTAAATTCAACCGCCTTATTTTTAACCATCTGTGCACGGTGATAACCTGCACCATCCAAAATAAGATGAATTGTTTTTTCCGATTTTTCATTGCGTCGTAATTCAGTAAAAAAATCAGTAATTGTTTCACTATT
>JAESSY010000082.1 GCA_016763855.1 Pseudomonadales bacterium | reverse complement strand
TTTTTATCCTATGGTGTATATATATACAGTATTAGATCATATAAATTTTATTTAGTCTAGGTATTTATAAATTTTTTAACTTTTAATAATGAATTGCAACCTTATTATTAAAGTAAAATACTTTTATGGCTTTTATAGTTACCGAATCATGCATTGAGTGCAAACACACAGATTGTGTGGAGGTTTGTCCAGTTGATTGCTTTTATGAGGGGCCTAACTTTCTTGTCATTAATCCTGACGAGTGTATTGATTGCGCCTTGTGTGAGCCAGAATGTCCTGTAGATGCCATATTCTCAGAAGACGAGCTACCCGAAAATGAACAAGCCTTTCTTGATCTTAATGCGGAGCTATCAGAAATCTGGCCAGTGATAACCGAGAAAAAAGACCCTCTTCCAGAATCGGAAGAATGGGCTGAAGTCCATGGAAAAATGGAACATTTGGTGCGGTAGCATTGGAGCCTGCACTACTCGCGACCCCATTACTCGCTATTGAAAGATCGCGTCCGCTGACAATCCTTGGCTTTCCATGGTTTCGCGCAACCTCTTCAAAGCTTCAACCTGGATCTGCCTCACTCTTTCACGGGTTAAACCTATCTCACGGCCCACCTCTTCAAGGGTGCTCATCTCATAGCCTCTGAGACCGAATCGGCGTGATATAACTTCTCGCTGCTTGTCAGAGAGCTCTGATAACCAATGATCAATATTGGATCGAAGATCCGACTCCTGAAGTTTCTCCGCAGGATCCGCTTGCTTCATATCGGGTACAGTATCGAGTATCGATCTATCAGAATCGGGACCAAGAGGCGTGTCCACAGAACTTACTCGCTCATTCAGGCCCATCATGCGCTTCACATCTGCAATCGGTTTATCAAGAAGATTGGCTATATCCTCATGCGTTGGTTCGTGATCCAACTTTTGCGTCAATTCTCTTTCAGCTCGAAGATAGACATTCAATTCCTTCACGACATGTATTGGAAGACGAATGGTTCGAGTTTGATTCATAATCGCCCGTTCGATGGTTTGTCGAATCCACCAGGTTGCGTACGTAGAAAATCTAAATCCGCGCTCAGGATCAAATTTCTCAACAGCTCGAATCAAACCTAAATTACCTTCTTCGATTAGATCCAGCAGAGATAGTCCACGGTTCAGATAACGCCGAGATATCTTGACAACCAGACGTAGGTTGCTTTCAATCATGCGTTTTCGACCGGATTCAAGTCCTCGCAACGCCTGACGAGAGAAGTAAACTTCTTCTTCCGGGGTTAGTAATGGGGAAAATCCGATCTCGTTTAGGTAAAGCTGAGTAGCATCAAGGTCGCTATTTTTTTTGGTTGAGGTGGCTTTTTCGGACGGTGGTTTTGAGACACCGCTTTTAGTTGCAAGTGAAGCTTGGCTAGTGGTACTTTCGACAAGCGTATTTTCTTCCGTTTGTAAGTTCATTATCTTGGTCCTTGCTAATATTGGACCCTTCCGAATTTCATCGAGAAGGCCGCGCTGGTTCACCATTTCATCGTCAATTGGATTGTCATCCAATCTTAACGAGTGTCAGAGTTTTCCGTCCCTTTTGGATAATCTATTGGGCAAATAGATTAGTGGATCCTCTGGCTTGCCGTCTTTTCGAATCTCGAAATGTAATATCTCTTGATTCGAATCACTAGAACCTATTTCGGCTACAATCTGTCCGCCTTTAACTTTTTCTCCTTCCTTGACGAGAATTACTCTGTTGTGTCCGTATGCACTAAGGAAATGATCGTTATGTTTCACGATGACGAGCTTTCCGTAACCTCGTAAGCCGCCCCCTGCGTAGACCACTACACCGTCAGCTGCGTTACGGACAGATTCCCCCAATTTGCCACGAATATCAACGCCCTTGTTTACCTTGCCCGTGAGTGAAAAGCCCTCTACAACCTCGCCGTCAATGGGCCAACGCCATTTTAGTTTTGGATATTGACTTTTCGATAGAGTATGACGGGGGGATGCCTTATCTCTCGATTTCAGGACAGCTTTTTGGCGCCGCTTTTCAGATTTGCTTTTCTTCCGGGATACTAAAACTCGCTTGTAGCTTGCCTTGCTGATTTTTAGCTTCTGACCATAGAAAATCGTATACGGCTTAGAAATACCGTTAGCATGAGCAAGAAGCTTATAATCAAGACCATATCTAAAGGCAATGGAGTATAAAGTGTCGCCTTTATGTACAAGGTGATATTGCACACGAGTACTGCTCCTGTCACCCAGTGAATAAACGGGAATAAAACCACTGCCTGTTTGACAGCTCGAAACCAAGGTAAGTAGAAATAACAAATAGACAATTAATTGACGCTTAATGCTCATCCCCTCTTTCCAAATCCCAGAAAACACCACAACCTGACCCCAATCCTTATTATCTTTTGACATCGGTTTAATCGATTTTCGATCACAAATAATCTAAGAAAGAGATGAGAATTGCGACGCTCATCTCATTTATCTGATTCTATTGTGCTACCACCACCCGATTTCGAAAGCATTTCAAGTCCCAGCACACCCAAACACCCTAGAAGAAGCCCAGCAATTGCAAATGTAACATCTGCACTACCGCTATTTAATTCAGCGTACATCCAAGGAGATATCGGGTTCTGAATCAAAGGAATCTGCGTACCATCAGATTTCAATTGGTAGCTCGTGACATTCTGCCAAGGCCACAACTTTACGAGAGACCCCATCATGAAGCCAATGAGCAGTGAAAGCGTCTGATCTTTAAAATGTTTGAATAAATAATCGAGCAGTTTGGCGAAGGTCACGATACCAATGGCACAACCAGCACCAAGCGTAATCAGAAACGTAAGATCAAAACTTGTTATGGCATCAATAACATAGTGATAAAGACCCAGAATTAACAAAATAAAACTACCGGACAAGCCCGGCAGTATCCATGCACAAACGGCAATGGCCCCGGCGAGAAATATATTGACTGTAGTGGGCGTTATCTCTAGTGGAGCGATGTGAGTAATCACAAACCCAAAAACCGCACCACAGCCAATGAGAATACCGCTTTTAGAATCAATTTCCTTCATTTTTTTACTGACCAGCAACATTGAACCCAAGACGAGACCAAAAAAGAATGACCAAGTCAAAATCGATTGTTCATATAATAGATACTTTATAGCACTTGCAAACAGGAAAATGGCAATCAGCATTCCCCCAAATAATGTCACCAAAAAGGTAACATCCAGATAACGCCAGACTGCTCTTAGACCATTGGATCGGAGTCGAAACACTAGCGAGGGCTCAATTCGATGAATAGCAGTAATCAGCCTCTCGTAAATACCCGTGACAAAAGCAATTGTCCCACCGGACACTCCAGGTACGACCTCAGCACAGCCCATCAACATACCAATGACAAAAAGTCTGATCTTTTCTCTCATTATCTAGACCTTAGCTCTTGCCACTGAGGAGAGGAACGAAACGTACATCTTCCAAAATTTCGGTTTCAAATTCATCACCCTGTCTCGTGACTAATTTCAATTGCTGCCGAGCATCAGTATCCCCCACAGGAATAATCAGACGACCCCCTTCTCCTAATTGAGATAAAAGGTCTTCAGGAATATGCCTCGGGGAGGCAGTCACAATAATGCCGTCAAAAGGGCCTCGATCAGACCAGCTGATGTTACCGTCATCGTACTTAAACTGAACATTTCTGATTTTGAGTAATTTCAGATGATCTCTGGCGCGATCAAACAATCCTTGAATCCTCTCAACGGTGTATACCTTCTCGACGAGCTGAGCCAATATAGCGGTTTGATATCCTGATCCAGTGCCTATCTCCAATACTCTCGACAAGGCACCTGCGGCTAATAAACATTCAGTCATTCGAGCGACAATATACGGTTGAGAAATAGTTTGATTGAAGCCGATAGGTA
>JAESSY010000081.1 GCA_016763855.1 Pseudomonadales bacterium | reverse complement strand
CTGTGCACCCAATGGGTGATGGTCTGTTTTGTCACTAACCATTATACAGTCAAGGCTTTCTAGGTTTTAGGGTTTTCTATCTGGGGATTGGGGCTCCAACTATAGGTATTCTAATTGTAGCCTCTCAGTTATAGGTCGCCTTTCTAGGCTCAGGGACATAATAGCAAACGACGATTCCACCGATCATCAAGAATACAATCGATGTAACGAACACAGATGAATATCCCAGTAGCGTAACCAAAATACCGCCTAGTAGAGGGCCCACTGTTCCAGCAATTTCTGATGTTGTATTGGCTATGGCAATTCTTATGGGCAAATTTTCCCGATCTCCAAATTCCAAAGTAAGATTTTGAGAAGAATTCTGGAATCCTTGAACTGCCGCTCCGATACCAATAAACACTATCGTTGTCACTATTAGGCCATCCACCAACATGAGTAACAAGGTAGACACTACCCAGAGAAAAATGGACAAAAGGAAAGTAATTCTAAAACCGTGTTTATCCGCGATTGCCCCCCATATCAAATTTGAGATGGTTCCGGACAAAGTAAAAGCTATCGTAACAATCGCCAGCGTTTGACCCGTCAAACCAATCGTCTGACCTGCATAGAGAACGTAAAACGGCATCGCCATACGCCCCATTGTAGCCAAAGATCTAGCGACAACATATTTAACAAAAGCAGGATCCTCTTGGAGCAGTCGAGGTATTTCTTTAAGCCTACGCTTAAGGCCAATCTTTGGCTTTACGATGGGAGGTTCCGGCTCTTTCACGCCTAGCAACATCAACAAGCCGATACTGGTTAAAACAAATGCAAGCAAAAAGGTCCAGGAATAACCCATTGCTGTGGGTACATCTCCAATGAGATATTTACCACCGATATAAGCAACGCCAGCGGAGGTAATACCCGCAAAAAAATTTCGCAAACCAGTTAAACGTCCACGCTTGGCAACGGGTATGACCTTTGCCATTAAAACGTTAAATAGGACTCCCTGCATACCTTGAAACAATCCCAGCATCAGGAGGAAAAATAAAATTGAATAGAGGACAAAGGATCCTTCGAGGAAGAATCCTGAGAGCGCAATTGCCAAAATGCAGACTCTCATCCCTCCACCAATAAGAAAGCCTATTGGTAGCACCTTCTTTCGATACTCAATTAACGTCGCACCGAACAAGGGCGTGAGCGTCATACCAAGCGCCTGGAGGGATAATGCGAGACCAACAGTTAAGGTTGAGCCACCGGATAACATGAGGATGTAGGCTGGAATAAAGGTCGGCGCCATAACCAAACGAAAGCCCGTTTGGCCAAACATGCCATGCATTAAGTGTGCAATGAAGTTTCTGGGCAGGTCCTTCTTTACTTGGCGAGTATATTGAAGTTCTGCCGCTTTAAGCTCTGTGGATTCAAGTTCAGTAGCTTGCAATTTATCTCCTTCGTTCTGCAATGCCCTCAAGCCCCAGTATGTTGGTAAAGAAGCGAGATGATAACAGGTTTATCGGATCAAAATTTACAAGGGCTTATTCGCTATCTACAAAAAAGGCGCTGTTCGCGCCTTTTTAAAACCGTTTTACTTATTTGGAACCTGGGTAATTGAAAGCCGCTAGACTAAAGAATACCGAGCTTGGCAGCTAGTGCTTTAGCTGGCGCATAGCCTGGTTGCAATGAACCATCTTCAAAAACTAAGGCCGGTGTGGAATTAACACCAACTCTTGAAGCGAGCATTAACTGTTTTGCTATTGGGTTTTTGCAACTCTTTGTCGGTATGCTTTCTCCCATCTTAGCCTTTGTAAAAGCAATCTTAGGTGTGTCTGAACACCAGGCACTAACATACTTATTGTAGGACGCTGTGTTAACGCCACTTCTGGGAAAGGCTAGGTAGCGCACGGCAATACCCAGTCGATTTAACTCAGGTATTTCGTTATGTAGTTTACGACAGTAGATACAATCTATATCTGTAAAAATGGTAACTGTCGCTTTCACTAATTCTTTAGGAGGAGAAAAAACAAGCATCTCGGATTCATCCAGAGCATCTATAATTTCTTTTCGTTCTCGGGTGCGGCCATCTTCTGAGACATTAGCTAATCCGTCCAACTTAACTTCATATAAATCTCCTGTGAAGAAGTGATGTCCGTTTTCACTAAAGTAAAAAACCTTGCCGATTTCCATCAGCACTTCATAAAACCCTTCAATTGGAGAAGGTCGAATATCGATGATGCCGAGTGCGGGCCTTGAAATCTTGAGTCGAGTTCGGATTTTGTCCGAAGCAATTGCCAAAGAATCGGCTGCAGTATCTGATTCGGCAATTAAATTCTCTTCGGTACTTTTTCCAGAGAGCCCTCCAGAACGCTCTGCAAAACTCTCCATAGAAAAGAGGGCTGCCGAAAAAAGAAAAAATACCCGTAAAAAATTAGTGCTCATTACATTACCTAAATTGCTTATTTCTAGAGTTGACAGAATTATACCGCCTATGACTTCTACAATCATTCTTCCATATTAATAATAGACCGGAGGAACATCTAAGAGCTTCCTTTACTTATGCCCACATTTACAGACTAAACAGGTGGAGTTTAACCTCGGGGATGGTGTTGTAAATGAAGTTCTTTCATCCTGTGCTGTGCCACATGCGTATAAATCTGGGTAGTCGACAGATCACTATGGCCCAATAACAATTGGACGACTCTAAGGTCGGCTCCATGATTAAGCAGGTGTGTCGCAAAAGCATGCCTTAGGGTATGGGGAGATAATTTTTTTTTGATCCCGGCAGCTCCAGCGTGGTGTTTAACTCGATGCCAGAATGTTTGCCGCGTCATCACCTGGCCCCTAGAACTAGGGAATACCACATCATGCTGTAAATTTTTTTTCAGTAATTCGTTTCTTGCCTCGCCAAGATAACGAGTCACCCAGGCTATCGCTTCTTCTCCAAGAGGAACGAGCCTCTCTTTGCTGCCCTTTCCTATCACTCGACAAACGCCTTGCCTGAGATTCATGTCCGTTAATCTAAGTTCAACGAGTTCTGTTACCCGAAGACCACTGGCATATAAGACCTCCAACATACAACGATCCCGCATTCCGATTGCATTCGACCAATCCGGAGCTGCGAGCAGCCTTTCTACATCATTTTCAGTTAGGGTATCCGGCAAAGGTCTTCCCAACTTAGGATTATCAATTCTAAGTGTGGGATCAATCTTTAATCGGTTTTCTCTCAGCTGATAACGATAAAAACTACGGATACAGGAAAGTGCCCGTGAAGTGGATCGAGCTTTTAGACCCTGTTTCATTCGCGCAGACAAATAACTTAGAACATCTTCTCGTTTAACACTCAGAAGTTGGGCACTAGTCCCATGCTCATCAAGCCAGTTTGAGAATGCGGATAAATCTCTTTGGTAAGCGTCGAGGGTATTATTGCTGAGTCCTTTTTCTAACCACAGGCTTTCAAGAAATCTCTCGATATGCTCAGTATTCGCCACTATGCCGTCTGTTGCCAAAGTTTTCACTCGCCAAAAGCGTTCAGCATAACCTAGGAGGCTGACCGGGAATAGAGAGCTTCCTAGTTCTTACCCCACAAACAAAAACGCCGTGCTGAGCACGGCGTTTAAGATGTTTCTTTTTTTAAAAGCAAGTCAGGCAGTTTATCGCTTAGTCAACTTTTCCTTGATTCGAGCAGCACGACCGCTCAATTCACGTAAATAATACAACTTGGCTTGACGAACATCGCCGCTACGCTTAATTGTAATACTGTCGATCAACGGACTATGAGTTTGGAATGTTCTTTCAACACCCACTCCGTGTGACATCTTACGCAGTGTAAATGCAGAGTTAATGCCACGATTGCGAATGCCGATCACGACACCTTCAAAAGCCTGTAATCTTTCTCGCGTACCTTCAATCACTTTCAGCTGCACGATGAGCGTATCACCAGGGCGAAAATCAGGTAGATCTGTCTTCAGCTGGCTTTCTTCAATGTCAGCAATTAATTTGTTCTTCATTTCTTAATCCTCAGTTCTACTAGATACTCGTCTAGCAAAGATTGTTCTATATCAGTCAAATCATCTATCAGATCTGGTCGTCTTTCAAAAGTCCGTCCCAGAGCCTGTTTTAATCGCCAGCGCGCAATCTCTTTATGATTGCCACTCAGCAAAACTTCCGGTACCGATGCCCCTGCGACCACTTCTGGCCGAGTGTATTGCGGATAATCTAACAATCCGTTAACAAATGAATCAGCTATCACTGACGCTGCATCTCCTACCGCACCCGCTTGTAAGCGAGTTACCCCATCTATTAAGACCATAGCGGGTAATTCACCTCCGCTTAGTACATAATCTCCGATGGACAATTCTTCATCGATTACCGAATCAATCAGGCGTTCATCAATTCCTTCATAACGACCAGCAACTAATATCAGCGCTTCTTCTGCTGCTAATTCACTTAGCTTCTGTTGGTCTATTCTCTTCCCCTGCGGAGAAAGATAGATCACTTTGCACTTTTTATCGCTCGAGTTATCGCTCGAATGTTGCCTCGAAGCTTTCGCGGCACTTATCGCTTTTTCCAGTGGTTCGACCTTCATTAACATGCCGGGTCCACCGCCGTAGGGTTTATCATCCACTGTGCGATGTTTGTCGCTGGTGTAATCCCTAGGGTTCCAGAAATCTAATTCTAGTATCTCTTTTTCAACTGCTCGTCTGGTTATGCCAGACCCTGAAACCGCCTGAAACATTTCCGGGAAAAGTGTTACCACACCTATCCACATTAGTATCTTGCCCACATTAAGAGCTTGCCCACTTCAAAAATCTGCTTGCCAATTGACGAGTATCGTTTCATCATCAATATCGATATTAAGCACAACTTCCTTTTCTACATAGGGAATCAATCTCTCCCTGTCATCAATGCTGTCGAGGGTTGCTGCAACGACCAATACATCGTTCGCTCCTGTTTCAATCAAGTGGCTCACTTCTCCTAGCATCTCTCCAGTTTGATTAATCACTTTCAAACCTTCTAACTGATGCCAGTAGTACTCACCTTCTTTGAGTGAGGGTAGAAGTTGTCTTTCAACCCAAATCTCATTACCAATAATTGACTCTGCCTCGGTTCTGGTTTCAAAACCTTTGGCAAGTACAACGAGACCTTTACCATGTTCTTTGCCTTTGCTGAGTTTCAAGGCTTGAGTTCTGGACCCTTTCTTCAATGTCCAGGGCTCATAGGCAAATATTTGTTCTTTTGGATCAGTGTAAGAATACACTTTTACCCAACCTTTAAGACCGTAGGCTGCGCTAATTTTACCTACTAGTATCTTGCCATCAAGAATCTTTTCAACCAGAACTTCATTTTGCTCAGTCATAATTTTATAATCTTTACCAATCACTTATTGTGATTGGATCCGAGCAATTCTAAAGCCGGATTTAGGCTGCCGCCTGCTCCGATGCTTTACGATAAGATTTTACAACTGACATGACTCGATCACTTACCTGCGCACCTTGCTTCACCCAATGATCAAAACGTTCGAGATCTAATCGAGTGCCTTCTGCTGCGCCACGGGCGACAGGATTATAAAACCCAAGGCGTTCTAAAAATCGACCGTCACGAGAAAAGCGGCTATCTGCAACTGTTACGTGATAAAAAGGTCGCTTCTTACTACCGCCTCTTGATAAGCGAATGATTACCATGTCTTTGATTTCCTTTAAAAATTCTATGATTGCAGTCAGTAGCAGTCTGGTCGGCTGCTGAAAGGGGCGCTATTGTACGGGAAAGCCTGAGATATTTAAACCCTTTCATGTAATTCCCTTTGTAAGTTAATTATCAGAGAAATCTTATCGACGACCGGGGCCTGCGCCACCGCCCATCATGCCTCCCATTCCCCTCATCATTGCAGCCATTCCACCCTTCTTGGACAGTTTTTTCATCATTTTCTGCATTTGCTTATGCTGCTTGAGAAGACGGTTAATATCCTGAATTTGCGTACCAGAACCCGTTGCTATACGGCGCTTTCTGGAGCCGTTAATGCTATCGGGGTAGCGACGCTCACCGGGGGTCATGGAATTAATGATCACTTCCATTCGACCGAAGGGATTATCGGCCATTTTTTCTTGGGCAGCTTTTGCCATACCACCCATGCCCGGCATTTTGTCCAACATGCTAGAAATGCCCCCCATATTATTCATCTGCTGGATTTGATCTTTAAAATCCTCAAGATCAAACTTTTTCCCTTTTTTAATTTTCTTGGCGAGTTTTTGGGCTTTCTTCTTATCAATCTTCTGCTCAGCTTCTTCGATAAGGCTGAGTACATCACCCATTCCGAGAATTCGAGAGGCAACACGATCAGGGTAGAATGCTTCGAGTGCATCGATTTTCTCACCCGTTGCCATAAACTCAATAGGCTTGCCGGTTATGGATCGCACTGACAATGCGGCACCACCACGGGCATCACCATCAGTTTTCGTCAATATGACGCCAGTTAGCGGCAATAACTCACTAAAGGACTTTGCGGTATTTGCTGCATCCTGACCTGTCATCGCATCCACAACAAACAAGGTTTCAATAGGATTCACACAACTATGAAGATCCTTAATTTCACCCATCATGTCTTCGTCAACATGCAGGCGACCTGCCGTATCGACAATCAGAACATCAACAAATTGCTTCTTTGCCTCAACGAGTGCGGCTCGGGCAATATCGATGGGTTTTTGATCTGTATTGCTTTCAAAAAACTGAATCCCCGCTTCTTCAGAAAGGGTACGTAATTGATCTATTGCTGCAGGCCGATATACATCAGTGCTGACAACCATGACCTTCTTCTTGTCACGGTTCTTTAACCAAAGACCCAGCTTGGCAGTAGTGGTTGTTTTACCCGCCCCTTGTAAACCTGCCATCAAGATCACGCCAGGAGGCTGAGTCGTCAGGTTGAGACTATCATTCTCTTCCCCCATGATCCGAGTCAATTCGTCGCTAACGATTTTGACGAAGATTTGACCAGGAGAAAGAGACTTATGGACCTCCTCCCCAATAGCCCGAAGACGAACCTGATCAATAAAAGACTTAACCACTGACAGGGCGACATCAGCTTCTAATAAAGCCATGCGAACTTCACGCAATGTCTCCTGAATATTGTCTTCGCTAAGCTTTGACTTGCTGGATATATTGTTTAACGAGGCTGTTAAACGCTCTGTTAGTGAATCAAACACGAAGGCGACCTAATGTGGGTATTAATAAGATGGCGCATTATACTTAAATCTTAGGGGTAAAATCAGCTACTAATTTGCATCGTTTATGTAACAATGCGCTCTAAGTTAAAGCTCATGTGAATACCCTATGTCAGCAGTGCTTATCGGAAGCTTGGCCTGTTCTCTTTATCTTTTGAGTGCCGCAATTCAATTTGTCGGACTCGAAAGAGAGATAAAGTCCAGGCAAATTATTGTAAGGTCTATTGCAATCCTCGCGATAGGTCTGCATAGCTTTTTCAATTATCAAAAAATCATGACCCCTGAGGGCGTCAATGTTGGTCTGTATCCCATGTTGTCTCTCATTTCCCTTGCAGTAACAAGCCTTGTATTATTCAGCAGCCTGAGGCGAACTGTCGATAACCTGCTTATTGCTATTCTTCCCCTCGCCGCCTTTGCCATAGCCCTCGCCCTCTTAAGCGAGGGAAATTACGCACCACGAAATGATCTTAGTGGCGGCATCATCATTCATATTATTTTCTCTGTTATCGCCTACGGTATACTTACCATAGCCGTTATTCAGGCTGGATTGCTGTCTCTAGGAGACTACGAACTCAAACGTCACAATATGGCCGTACTCAGACATATCCCACCACTTCAGACGATGGACACCCTACTTTTTGAACTCCTCTGGGCGGGACTAATCTTGCTTAGCTTATCCATAGCAAGCGGCTTTATGTTTTTGAATGATATTGCTCGTCCTGGCTTACTCCATCACACCGCCATTACACTGAGTGCCTGGGTGGTTTTTGCCATTCTTTTATGGGGTCGCTACAAACTGGGCTGGCGCGGATCCATCGCCTCACGATGGACTCTTATTGGTTTTATGCTGTTAGTACTCGGTTATTTCGGCAGCAAATTGGTTCTGGAAGTTCTTTTAGGCCGCACATAAATCATCAGAGCACTTGACAGACCCAAGTAATATTAGATACAACGTTTATCCGATTATTACTGAGGTCATCCCTTTTTGGACGAGCCGTCGCTTGAGTTCCTATTTGGACTCATTGTTCTACTCATTGTACTCTCTGCATATTTTTCTGGTTCTGAAACCGCGATGATGGCGCTCAATCGATATCGATTGAAACATCTGGCGAATGAAGGACATGGCGGCGCCAAACTTGCGGCCAAATTACTCGAACGACCTGATAGATTATTAAGCGTCATTTTAATCGGCAACAACCTCGCCAATTTTTCCGCAGCTTCTCTTGCCACGGTAATCGCAATCAAAATGTTCGGTGACAATGGCGTCGCAATCGCACCCATTGCTTGCACAATTGTGTTTCTCATCTTTGCAGAAGTTGCACCCAAAACCATCTCAGCGGCCTATCCTGAAAAAGTTGCTTTGCCCTCTTCTTATATTTTAAAAGTTTTACTCACACTTCTTTTCCCTCTTGTGTGGTCGGTCAACGTGATTGCTAATGGCATTTTGCGCTTGATTGGCATCAGGCAAGAAGATCAAATTGACGATCATCTTAGCCATGAAGAATTGAGGACAGTGGTATTCGAAGGATCAAAGATTGCTGATCATCCTCAAAACATGATGTTAGGGGTATTGGATCTTAAGAATGTTTCTGTCGAAGACATAATGGTGCCTAAAGCAGAAATATTTGGTATAGACATCGAAGATGATCTTGAGGATATTATCGCCCAGCTTCGCTCTGGCCAACATACTCGAGTACCTGTTTTTAAAGGAGATATTGATAAAATCATTGGCATCCTTCATATGAGAAATGCTGTTAAATTTTTGAGTGAAGAAAATATCTCAAAGGCATCAATTTTACAGGTGATCGAAGATCCTTATTTTATTCCTGAAAATACGCCTTTGCAGACACAGCTAATCAATTTTCAAAAACAAAAGGAACGGCTTGCACTTGCTGTTGATGAATATGGCGACATACAAGGTATCGTTGCGATCGAGGATATCCTTGAAGAAATTGTCGGGGCATATACAACAGATCTCGCTGCAACGAATGTTGATATTCATCCCCAGGATGATGGGTCATTTCTAATCGATGGAGGCACCCATGTTCGACTCTTAAATCGTCAACTAGGTTGGACTTTACCTCAAGACGGGCCTAAAACTATGAGCGGGCTGATCATTGAACATCTTGAGACCATTCCAGACTCTGTTGTTTCTATTACACTTGAAGGGTATCGGATTGAGGTGATGCTGATTCAGGATAATATGGTCAAGACGGCTAAGGTTTGTTTAGCGCCTGAGCCTTTTTAGGATCGCAGCTAACATCGAGAGAGAGTCATCACGACCTCTCCCCGGATCAGCTTAACTACTGCCACTTTCGATTAATAGCAGCAACAATAGCCTCGAAAGCCGCAGTAGTTGTATTCTGGCTTATCCCAACCCCATAAGACTTATTCGACTTATCATCCGTGATTGCCAAAATACAAATCGCTTGGGCCTCACTACCCTCGTTGAGGGAATACTCCTGATAATCAAAAACATTAAGCGGTTCATTCAACGTCTCAACAAGACCCGCAATAAAAGCATCAATAGGACCAGAACCTTCACCGTGAACTTCCATCTCATTCTCAGCAACTTTAATGTTCGCCTTACATTGCTCTAAGCGATCACTACTAGATCTAATCTTATAATCAACCAGTTTATAAGGGCCGCTAACATCCACAAATTCAGAAACAAAGGTCTTCCAAATAAGATCAGGTTTTAGCTCGCCCCCATCAGCTTCTGATATCTTTTGGATAATCGGGCTAAATTCCAACAACAGAGATCGAGGCAAAGAGACACCGAAATATTCTTCCAAAATAAAGGCAATACCACCCTTTCCAGATTGACTATTAACACGGACGGTTTCTCGGTAAGAGCCACCAACATCCATTGGGTCAATCGGTAAATAAGGTACTTCCCACATCCCTTCTCCACCTTTATCAACCAGCGCCATGCCCTTCTTAATGGCATCTTGGTGTGACCCAGAAAAAGCCGTAAAGACAAGCTCCCCTGCGTAAGGTTGTCTGATATGAATAGGGATTTTTGTGCATTCTTCAGAAACAGCCACGATCTTAGGCATTTCTGACAAATACAATTCTGGATCGACGCCTTGGGAGAACATATTCATTGCCATGGTAATCACATCGCAATTTCCAGTTCGTTCGCCATTACCAAATAGAGTTCCTTCTATTCGATCCGCCCCTGCCATCAATCCCATCTCTGAGGCAGCGACACCTGTCCCCCTATCATTATGCGTGTGCAAACTGATAACAGCCTTGTCTCGCGCTTTCAAATTACGAATAAACCATTCAAGTTGATCGGCATAAATGTTTGGTGTCGCCATTTCGACTGTCGACGGTAAATTCAATATGATTTTATTCTCGGCGGTGGGCTCCCAAACTGACATAACCGCATCACAAATCTCTACAGCGAAATCCATTTCCGTTGCGGTGTAGCTTTCTGGTGAATATTCGAGAACAACCTTTGTGCCATCGGCCTGAAGTAAGTCAGTATGCTGCTTCACCATTTGCGTCGCATCAGTTGCAAGCTTAATGACTTCTTCCCGAGACATCTTGAAAACGACCTTACGCTGCAAGGTCGAGGTTGAGTTATAAAGATGAAAAATGACTTGCTTGGCACCCTTCACCGCTTCACAGGTTTTCAATATCAAGGCTTCTCTTGCCTGACACAATATTTGAATTGTGACATCTTCAGGGATGAGTCCTTCTTCAATTATCATCCTGACAAAATCGAAGTCAGTTTGAGACGCCGCTGGAAATCCAACTTCAATTTCCTTGAAACCAATATCCAGTAGCAAATTCCACATCTTGAATTTTTCATCCGGTGTCATAGGTTCGATCAAGGCCTGGTTTCCGTCCCTGAGATCTACAGAGCACCAACGCGGGGCTTTTGTAATGACCTGATCAGGCCAAGTTCTATCTTTTAAAGCAATAGGTTTGAATGCCTTGTATTTATGAAAAGGCATTTTTCTGACAGCTTTGTCTGTCGATTGTTCTGTTTCGTTACTCATGATTCTTCCATATTCGTAGGAAATTGTTTCTAAGGTCGAAGCAAATAGGTTTTACTTGCCTGAGAATTCAATGTTTACAATGTAGGAATTTAGACAGGCCGCCTACAACGGCAGTCTTAGAAGAAGGAAACGAGCAATAGACAAAGCCAGCAAGCGAAAACTGGTTTGGCTTGTCTGGTATCGGATTGTCTGGTATCGGATTGTCTTATGAATGTTTGTGCTCGTGTTCATAGGTTTAAGCTTTAATAATTAGTATTGCCTATTACAGTAATTGTATCCATTTTATGGGCTTCAGGCAAAAGAATAGTTTGTTGGGTGATTTCTGTCTAGATCAGTATCTAGACAGAAATTCAGGGTAAAGCTTTGCAGCTATGGGTTTAGCCAGTTACTGTTATTTGCTGACGATCTAACAATCAAGAACGCTTCTTTTCGAAAATTGTACTATTAAGCCTTGGACTAGCTTCTTCCGTAAGAATTTGTGGGTACCTTGGGTTTTAGTATTTCCTTTGAAATAAAGGGTTTTCATTCAGGTAGTGGTTTTGAGCTTACAAATTCTTGCTCTAATTCTCTCTTATATCGCCTCGCATTTTCGACATAATGCAGAGCGCTCATCTCAAGCATTTTGATTTGCTCCTGGCCCAATTCTCTGACGACTTTACCAGGGGAGCCCATGACCAAAGAACCATCAGGTATCACTTTTCCCTCTGAAATTAAAGAATTTGCACCAATAAGGCAATTCTTACCTATCTTCGCGCCATTTAGTACAACAGCATTAATACCGATCAAAGAGTTATCTCCGATCTCGCAGCCATGCAACATCACCTTATGGCCGATGGTGACATTCTTTCCGATATTCAGCGGATAGCCATCATCAGTGTGTAAGACTGATCCATCTTGTACGTTTGAGTTTTCTCCGATGGTGATGACATCATTATCACCACGGATAACGACGTTGAACCAAATACTGGCGTCATTTTCTATTACCACGGACCCAATGACCGTAGCATTATCAGCAACAAAATAATTCTCAGTGCTGAAAATCACCCGTCGATCGCCTAACTTATAAATCATGCCGCTATTTCCTATAGTGTAGCGACGGCAATACTATCACAGACAAGAATGGTGAATTCTCAACTTAACTCACGCATATTTCATTTTAAAGGGAACTGAGATAGGGATAACTATCGAATTAATCGCTTTTTATTAATAAGGAATTGCTAGGTAAAGCACAGGTTTTATAACATTTTGTTTTAGATTCACTGTTAGAAGGACAGCGCATTCATCATCGATAAAAAATAAAGCCCTCTCAAGACCCCATAAACAAAGGTATCTACGAAACTGATCAAATTCTTTAGGTTGATAGGGACGGGTCTAGCATTCTCCCTTTGAACAAACATTATTAAAAAGGGCAGGGACTGCGGTTAAGATAAGGTAAAACAAAAGCAAGTTGATCTCAGGAAAGTATATGAATTACGCATTACCAGATTTTGATACCCTTTTAGAACTTCACAAAAATGATATTAAAGCCCTTGATCAAATCAAGAAGGAAACAACTGAAGCATTCATCAGCAAGGTGTCAGAAAAATCCCAACGACGTCTTAGAGGATTACAGTTTCAAATCGACATGGAATTGAGACGATCTAAATCACCCATGGATGGATGCATAAAATTATCAAACATGATGCATGAATCACTCGCAGAACTTCGATCCCACCTCAATGCCGCATTCGATACTGATCTCGCTGATTCCGGGGAGTTGAATTTTGATACTGCTGAACAAAAAAGTGCCCGAATTCTGCCCTTTAGCACTTGCCGTTAAAACAAACGTCTCATGTTCCAAATCAACCCGCGCTAATCAATCAAGCCATAGGCGAGCATTTCTAAACATCCGCATCCAGGGACTGAATTCTTGCCACTCTTCTGGATGCCACGAATTTTGAACCGTTCTGTAGACGCGTTCAGGATGTGGCATCATCACTGTGATACGTCCATCCATATTACTTAGCCCTGTTATGCCCAAGGGCGAGCCATTTGGATTCATTGGGTATCGCTCCGCAATATTGAGTTCATGATCCACAAAGCGAACAGCCACTTGACCACTCTGGATGAGTGCAGTTGCATCTTCTAGATTAATATCCGCCCTACCTTCACCATGAGAAACCGCTATCGGCATGTGTGATCCCGCCATGTCCTTAAACAATATGGAAGGGTTTTCCTGAATCTGTACAAGCGAAAATCTCGCTTCAAATTGCTCTGATTGATTGCGAATAAACTTCGGCCAATTTGCCGCCCCCGGGATTAATTCTTTTAGACTAGTCATCATTTGGCAGCCGTTACAAACTCCTAATGCAAAGGTATCGTTCCGCGTGAAATACGCCTGAAACTCATGCCTGCTACGCTCGTGGAATAGAATGGATTTTGCCCAGCCTTCCCCAGCCCCAAGAACATCCCCATAGGAGAAACCACCGCAAGCAACTAGACCTTTGAAGCTTTCAAGCTTAACGCTGCCATTGAGCAGCTCTGTCATGTGGACATCAATCGGGGTGAATCCGGCTTGATGGAATGCGGCCGCCATTTCAGACTGGCTGTTGACACCTTGTTCTCTCAATATAGCAACGCGAGGACGTGAACCCGAATTGATATAAGGCGCTGCAATATCCTCGTTAAAATCAAAGCTAATTTTTGTAGAAAGACCTTGATCAGTCTCATTTTTAATCTGAGCAAATTCTGCATCCGCTCCCTCAGGATTATCACGCAAACGTTGTATCTGATAACTCGTCTCACTCCATCTTTGTTGGAGCTTTACTCGCGTCGATTTAAAAACTTCTTTACCTTTGTGACAGATTGTTATCTCACCCGATAAGTCAGGGACAGCAACTTCAAAACAGCGCATGCCGGGGACAGAAAAGGCTTCTTGAACTATCCGGGCATCCGATACGGCAACTTGTACAACTGCACCTATCTCTTCGTTAAAAATCGCGGATATTAAATCTTCGTCCTCAATACTAATCTTCAAACCGCTATGGGATGCAAAAGTCATTTCAGCAAAGTCGCCATTGCGCCGCCATCAGAACGATCGTGGTAAGCCTTAATCAAAGGTCTTATTTTATCGCTCTGCATTACATCAAAAAACGACTTCAGTGCCTCGGCTGAATCAATATTAGGGGGCACCTCTCCTAATTGCTTCTGACATTGCGCATAAATGGATGCACCTAATCTTTGTTCACCGAGGTCAATCAGCAACAAAACGGTTACCTCTTTTAAATCCAGTTCAGGCGTCAAGGTGTCTCTCACATCTGAAACCGGTGCAAAGGCAGATATCACCACTGACAAGGGAGATGTAACCGATTTTTGTTGTCCGTCTTCCTGCCAATTTGTTTTCATGGACATAGAATCTTTACCCACTGGGATACAGATACCAAGCTCTGCACAAAGCTCCAGTCCAACAGCGGCAACTGTCTTATATAAATTAGCATCTTCACCGGGATGGCCCACCGCTGCCATCCAGTTAGCCGAAAGTTTAATATCTGAAAGCTGATCAATTTTTGCAGCTGCAATATTAGTAATAGCTTCGCCCACCGCCATCTTTCCTGAAGCCGCGCTATCCAACAGCGCTATAGGAGCGCGCTCACCCATTGACATCGCCTCACCGGCCTTGCCCTGATAACCATTGGCGGAAACCCCAACATCAGAAACAGGTACTTGCCAGGGACCTACAAGTTGATCTCTGGTCACCATTCCACCCACCGTTCTATCACCAATTGTGATTAAAAAGTGCTTGCTGGCGACAGATGGATGACCGATAACGCTATGAATGGCCTCAGATAATGTCAATTGATGCGCCAAAGGTTTGGTGTTCAAAGCTTTACCAAACGCTGTTCTATGCATCCTGGGAGTCTTACCAAACAGGACCGACATGGGTAAATCGACCGGATTAGTATCCAGTAATTGATCGTTTACCATTAGATGCTCTGAAGACACCGCCGTACCCACAAGTGCGAAGGGACATCTCTCTCGCTGACAAATTGCTTCAAAGAGAGGAATATTGTCGGCTGCTATTGCGAGCACATATCGCTCCTGAGCTTCATTGCACCAAATTTCGAGAGGAGACATACCCGGTTCTTCATTGGGTATATTTCTTAACTCAAATTCACCACCAACACCTCCGTCTTTCACAAGTTCTGGCAGTGCATTGGAAAGCCCACCTGCACCTACATCATGAATAAACTGGATCGGGTTGCCTTCACCCATTTGCCAACAAGCATCTATCACTTCCTGACAACGATGCTCTATTTCAGGATTACCTCGTTGGACACTGGCAAAATCAAGTTCTGCATCGCTTTCGCCTGTTGCCATGGATGACGCAGCACCACCCCCTAAACCGATAAGTAGTGCTGGTCCACCGAGCACTATGAGTTTTGCACCAACTTCAATGGATCGTTGTTCTATATGCTCTTCACGAATATTGCCCATGCCTCCGGCAATCATAATGGGCTTATGATATCCCCTGATTTCTTGATCTACTTCCATTTCAAAAGTGCGAAAGTATCCCGCAATATTAGGTCGACCAAATTCGTTATTGAAAGCCGCCCCACCGATAGGACCCTGAATCATAATATCGAGAGCACTAACGATTCTATCCGGTTTCGACATTGGGATTTCCCAATTTTCTGGTAAGGCGGGAATATGAAGATTGGAAACACTGTATCCACACAAGCCTACTTTAGGTTTGGATCCACGACCTACCGCGCCCTCATCTCTAATTTCCCCTCCAGAACCTGTCGCTGCTCCCGGAAAGGGTGCAATCGCCGTTGGATGGTTGTGTGTTTCGACTTTCATCAGAATATGAATGTCCTCTTCATGAAAGTCATATTCACGACTTTCATGATCGGGATAGAAACGAAAACCACGTTTACCCTCGATCACAGAAGCATTATCTTCGTAAGCACTCAGCACCTGACGACCATTGGTGATTTTGTAGGTGTTTCGAATCATATCCATCAGAGAATTAGACTGATCTTCACCGTCTAAGGTCCAACTGGCCTGAAAGGTTTTGTGTCGACAATGCTCTGAATTTGCCTGGGCAAACATCATTAACTCTACATCGGTAGGGTTGCGATTAAGATCCCTAAAAGCCTGTAATAGGTAATCTATTTCATCCGTCGCTAACGCCATTCCCAACTGCGCATTGGCCTCGGTTAGCGCATCGCGACCCGTACCCAGTAGATCGATTTGTTTAAGGAGCCTTGGAGATTCAATTTGAAATAGCGCGGATGCTTCTTCGAGATTATCCAGAACAGCTTCAACCATGCGGTCATGGATGAGTGCATCGATTAGTGCCTTTTCAGTTTCATCTAATGCTTTCTTTGTATCGAAGTAATAAATCATGCCTCGCTCAACACGAGTGACTTTGCTTAACTCACATATCTTGACAATGTCAGTCGCTTTAGAACTCCAGGGAGAGATTGTTCCCGGGCGTGGAACAACAAGGCGTAGGTAGGTGCTCTTTGGCTCAGTCTCTAATCCCGACGCTTCATGCCCGTATGTGAGTAGTGAATTTAGAACTTGAAATTCCTTTTCGCTCAGCTCACCATTCAACTCGCAAAAATGATAGAAACGCACATCAATAGAAATGATTTTATCCAGTTGCAGCTCATTCTTTAGTTTCTGAATTCTGAACTTAGAAAGTGCAGGCGTTCCGGGCAAACGCAACATCGATATACTCCTAATGTACGGGTTAAGTTTTTTTACGTTTTGACCGAAAGAATGTCGACATTATTTCGCTTGCCGCGTCCTCACAGACCCCTGAAGTCACTTCGAGCTTATGATTCAACGAGGGGTTATCAAGCACTTGAATGCTGGATTCAATCGCCCCTGCCCGGGGTTCTTTTGCCCCATACACTAATCGTCTTATTCTTGCATGTATCAAAGCCCCTGCGCACATCGTGCAGGGTTCGATTGTGACATAAAGACAGGCATCCACCAGACGATAATTTTCAACTTTGCGAGCAGCATCTCTCAAGGCCATAATTTCAGCATGCGCGGAAGGATCATTAAGGTTTAAGGTCTGATTGAAGCCTTCTCCGATGATTTCGTTATCTCTAACAACGACTGCGCCAACGGGGACTTCATCCATATCACGAGCAGAAGCTGCCAATGACAATGCTATTCCCATCCAGTGCTCATCATCTTTTAATAACATAAAGTCTCAAAAACCAGCGTTACTGATCTGGCTCTTCTTCCAACAAAATATCAATACCTAGCTTGTCTGCAATCTCATCAAGCTGATTAGCGATTACGCCCCAGTCCATCTCAAATGGTACCAGTATGCTCGCGTCAGCCGAGAAGGTTAGCTCTCCACTCATGGGTGCAGCACTTACATGGGTTTCCATTTCACTCACATTTGCCACAAATTTTTCGAGCGCTTGCGTCACATCATAGACAATTCCAGGACGATCCGGACCGACAATATTAAGTTCGAGTACTCGTGTATTCTTGATTTCAGCAGGGTGATCAACTTCTTCTACCACAGCACTAATACCCTCAATAACTAGGAGAGCAGCTTTCAAATCATCAAAAGAATCACCATCTACTTCAACTAAAGCGAGCCCGGCAAATCGGCCTGCTATTTCACCCATCTTGCTTTCCAGCCAGTTACCGCCATGCTGACCAACAATATCACTAATGCTATGAACCAGACCTGGCTTGTCAGAACCCATAAAACCAATAACAAGTGTTCTATTCATGGCGACTCCTATTCCCATTCAATGGTGGCAGGGGGTTTACTCGATATATCATAGGTCACTCGGGAAATACCGCTGATCTCATTGATAATTCTACCAGACACTCTTTCCAGAAAATCATAAGGCAGATGTGCCCAGCGAGCTGTCATAAAGTCGATGGTCTCGACTGCACGAAGTGCGATAACATATTCGTAGCGCCTAGCATCACCCACAACACCAACTGACTTAATAGGCAAAAATACTGCAAAGGCCTGACTGACTTTATCGTATAGTTCAGCGCTAAGTAGCTCCTCGATAAAAATATGATCTGCCTGTCTTAACAGGTCTGCAAATTCTTTTGTCACTTTACCTAGAATTCGAACACCCAGACCCGGCCCAGGAAAGGGGTGTCGAAAAACGATCTCATTAGTCAGTCCTAATTCAAGGCCAATTTTTCTGACTTCATCTTTAAATAATTCCCTCAGGGGCTCTACCAGAGACAATTTCATATAGTCGGGAAGCCCACCAACATTGTGGTGAGATTTAATTACGTGGGCTTTTCCACCTTTATTACCTGCAGATTCAATCACGTCAGGATAGATTGTCCCTTGCGCTAGAAATTCCACACCTTCTATTTTGTTCGCCTCTTCGTCGAAGACTTCGATAAAGGCATTACCAATTATTTTCCGTTTTTGTTCCGGATCTTCCACACCTTCTAACTTACTTAAAAATCGTTCTGCAGCATCAACAGCAATAATATCCAGATCAAAAATATTACCTGAACCTTGACCTAGTAATTTGATAACTTGTTTTCCTTCGTCCAATCTTAGAAGTCCATTATCAACAAAAACACAGGTTAACTGATTGCCAATTGCCCTTGAGAGCAAGGCTGCAACTACTGAGGAATCCACGCCACCCGACAAGCCAAGAATGACCCTTTTGTCACCAACCTGTTCTCGTACGGATTGAATAAGATCATCAACAATATTGGCTGATGTCCACAGACCCTCACAAGCACAAATATCTTTAATAAAGCGTGTCAATATCTCAACACCCTGAACCGTATGATTCACTTCCGGGTGAAACTGGACGCCATAAAAACGTCGAGATTCATCACTCATGGCCGCAACTTCGGTGGTATCGGTGCTGCCCAGATTGATAAATCCAGGCGGAAGGGAAACGACCTTGTCCCCGTGACTCATCCAAACATCCAGACTCGCCTGATCATTTTGTTGGCCATCATGAATACCCTTGAGCAATGCGCCTTCTGCTTCAATATTGACCTGGGCATAACCGAATTCTTGGGTGTCGGTCCCTTCTACTTGACCGCCTAGTTGCAGGGCCATGGTATGCATACCGTAACAAATGCCTAACACCGGCACGCCCAAATCGAAGATATACTCTGGCGCACGAAGCTCTAGATTTCGAGTGACGGATTCTGGTCCACCGGAAAGAATGACACCCTGGGGATTGAACTCTCGGCAAAGTACTTCACTGATATCAAAAGCACGAATCTCACAATAAACTCCAATTTCTCGTACTCGGCGAGCAATTAGCTGAGTGTATTGTGATCCAAAATCAAGAATCAGGATTTTTTCGGCATGGATATTCGGAGAAACAGCGCTTTGTGAAGACGCCGAGTTTTGTTTGGGGTCTGAGCTTTGCTTGGGGTCTAAATGTGGCATAGGTTTAAGGACGCTACAAAGGAGGGCATTATACCTATCCAACCTTTTTATGCGACCCGAACTTAGGCGAAATTCCGGTATAACCTTTGCCGCATGGGTATTTTTTTTACTGGCTAGATACAGGTATGATCCCTCAATGGCGATCCATACTTCAAATAGAGAAATACTCACAGTCTCAGACCTCAACAAGTCTGCCAAAAGACTATTAGAAGGTGAATTCCCGATGATCTTTGTCGAGGGAGAGATCTCTAATTTCTCGACCCCTGCATCTGGACACTGGTACTTCACCTTAAAAGACAGCAAAGCACAATTGCGCTCTGCAATGTTCCGTGGCAGTAACCGTAAAATTCGATTTGTTCCAAGGAACGGGCTCCAGGTTGTCGTTCGAGGACGTATTAGTCTTTATGAAGGCCGGGGTGAATTCCAGATGATAGCGGAATTTATAGAAGAAGCCGGGGATGGCGCATTACGACGCGCCTATGAAACACTCAAAAATCAGTTGGAAACAGAGGGGCTTTTTTCAGCAGATTTGAAAAAGCAGCTACCTACTTTGCCCAAGCACCTTGCCATCATCACATCTCCCACCGGTGCTGCCATTAGAGACGTATTGCAAATATTAAAACGGCGATTTCCTGCCATGGCAGTATCAATCATTCCAGTACAGGTACAGGGAGAGGAATCTATCCAACAGATTGTTGAAGCCCTTTCTTTGGCAAATCGGCCCTTTGCAAATCTTTACGGAGACTTTGATGCTATTTTGCTAACTCGCGGAGGCGGTTCTCTCGAAGATCTCTGGTCTTTTAATACCGAACCAGTCGCGAGGGCAATCGCAGCAAGCAGTATCCCTGTGATATCCGCCATTGGACATGAAACTGACACGACCATCGCTGACTTTGTCGCAGATTTCAGAGCGCCCACACCTTCAGCTGCTGCCGAAATACTCAGCCCAGATAGTGAAAGTTGGATGCGACACTTTTTACAGATAGAAAATTCATTACACCGATATGCATCACAACTTCAAGAAAGATTAAGCAGTAATCTTGTCCATTTAAGGCGCCGATTAAGGCATCCCGGTCAGCGTATTCAGGATTGGTATCAAAGGCTGGATGATCTCGAGGCCAGATTAGCTTCGAGCTATCGACATTACCTTGCAAACCTCAATTTCGACAACTTGGAATTACGTCTGAAGAGCGCGATGAATCAGACTATATCCACAGCAAAGCATCGTCTAAACGCTCAATCAAAAGCGGCAGACCCTTCGAGATTGCTGGCTGAAATCCACACCCAATCTCTGGTCGTAAATCATCTTAGTCAATCTTTGATTCATCAAAGCAAGTTAGCTTCATCATCTGCTGCGCATAGACTCGGATCACTGAGTGTGCGCCTTGATTCAGTGAGTCCCTTAGGCACACTGAGTCGAGGCTATGCCATTGTGACTAAAGATGAGAAAGTCATTAAAAATACAGGTGTATTGAAGCTAGGAGATAAGGTAGAGACCCGACTGAGTCGCGGCGGCTTCAAATCCGAAATTATAGAGATAGAGGAATCATAGTGCGAACAGGGATGTTTTTTTGCTTATTGTGTTTCAACTTCTTCGCTTTCGCGCTACCACAACATTCGCCTGTACCTGGCGGTATTGTCGTAATCGAAGTTCCAAGGGAAACAAAGAAGGCCCACTATCTAAAACACCAAACTATGATACTAGAAAAAGAAGGGCGAACATTTGCAGTGATCGGAATCCCGTTGTCAGCAAGTTCTGGCTCCCACAAAATTATGCTTCTGGATCATGACAACACCACGTCAGATTTAGACTTTGAAGTATTCAATAAAGAATACAAAGAGCAGCATCTCACGATTAAAAACAAGCGCAAGGTTAACCCTGAAAAAAGAGACATGGATAGAATTAGCCGCGAATGGACAGAAATGAATCGGGCATTCACACACTTCGATACGGGTCTTGCAACACAAACAAATTTTATCCTGCCCGTGGACGGCCCTATATCTAGCCCATTTGGGTTAAAGCGGTTCCTGAATGCGCAAAAGCGAAACCCCCATAGTGGCCTTGATATCGCAGCAGCGACAGGCACTGAGATAAAGGCAACAGCAGCAGGCAAGGTGGTTGCAAAGGGTGATTACTTTTTCAATGGCAATACAGTATTACTTGATCACGGTCAGGGTTTAATTTCTATGTACTGTCATATGAGTGAAATTAATGTATCGATAGGTGACAAACTAGAACTAGGTGGTCTAATCGGCGAGGTCGGTATGACTGGGAGAGTAACTGGACCGCATTTGCATTGGAGTGTCAGCCTTAATAATACTCGGGTTAACCCCAATTTGTTTTTAAAGAATAAGCAAGAAAGTTCGACTGATATTTAGCTATCGCGTTCTCTTCTTCTGCTGGGGTTTTTTGCCTTGTTTTTGTTTCTTATCACCTTTCTTACGACTCAGTTGCTTGTGATCCAAATGGCGATCAGTTAGCTTTGGCTTCTTGGCCTTTTTGTCTGTTTTTCCTGAGAAAGGATTTTCACTGGTTTTAAACTCAATTCTGATTGGGGTCCCTTCAAGTTTAAGCGCCTTAATAAAACGGTTTTCAAGATACCGTTTGTATGCCGAAGGGACTGAACTGGTCTGATTTCCGTGAATTACAATAATGGGCGGGTTGTGACCACCCACATGTGCATAACGTAATTTAATGCGTCTACCATGGACCAACGGTGGCTGATGCTCTTTCACTGCTTCAGACAAGATATCATTGATCACTCTGGTCTGAAGTTTCTTCGTCGCAGAATCGTATGCCTTGTGAATTGATTTGTATAGAAGCCCTACGCCAGAACCGTGAAGCGCAGATATAAAATGCGTCGTTGCAAACTTCAAGAAAACCAGGCGTCTTTCTAATTCATTTTTCACGTGATTTTTTTGATCAAGGCTTGTGCCATCCCACTTGTTTATCACAAGTACCAGAGCACGACCAGAATCCAAGACATGCGTCAATATATGCAGATCCTGATCGACCAGTCCTTCGTGGGCATCAATTAACAGCAACACAACATGGGTGCTGCCAATTGCATCGAGGGTTTTGATAATTGAAAATTTTTCTACCTTCTCTTTTACTTTGCCTCGTCTTCGCACACCGGCTGTATCGATAAGCGTATAGGGCTGACCTTCTCTCTCGTAGGGAATGAATATACTATCTCGAGTCGTTCCCGCTTCATCAAAAACAACAACGCGATCCTCTCCTAATAAACGATTAACCAGTGTCGATTTCCCTACATTCGGACGGCCAACAATTGCAATCTTAATACCGGCATTTTCAGGTTCCGCTTCATCTTCTATGGCAAGACAGCTCAAAATAGCTTCATGTTCTGCAATTACATCATTGACGAGAGAACGAACACCATTACCATTACTTGCTGAGATAAAGAGAGAGTCATCAAAACCTAAACTGGCAAACTCACCCATAGCATAATCAGGATTCTGCCCATCAATTTTATTGCCTACAAGAAGAACCGGTTTATCCTGACTTCGCAGCATCTCTGCTATCGCATTATCTCCTGCCGTTCTACCGTCTTTGGCGTCAACCAGAAAGATAATTAAATCAGCTTCTTCAATAGCATAAAGCGCCTGATCAGCCATATGACCCATAATACCGTTTTCATCACCACTGAGCCCACCGGTATCAACAACCAGGTATTCAAAATCCCCCATCGCGCCCTTGCCATATTGTCGGTCACGCGTAAGCCCCGCGAATTCTGCAACGATGGCATCCCGAGTTCGAGTCAGGCGATTAAAAAGAGTGGATTTTCCAACATTGGGTCTGCCGACCAGGGCAATAACGGGAATCATGATTAACTCAGCGTATTTCGAGGGCAGTCAATTGACCACCATTTCCCATAATGAAGATGCGTGTACCATCTACGACGGGGCTACTACTGAACCCTTGCTTATCAACCAACTTTCGGCCGACAAATCGGCCATCAGATTGCGCGACCAAATGCAGATAGCCTTCAAAGTCACCAACTACAATGTACGAGCTGACGGCGACAGGCGTTGTGATATCTCGATACAACAAAGCATCTGTATCCCAAACGTCTCGGCCATCATCCATGCCATAGGCATTCAACTCGCTGTCCGCAGTGGCAAGGTAAATATTACCAAAACCTGAACCCAGACCAGAGATTGAAGAGGTTTCCTTCGCCCACATAATCCTGCCATTAGCAGCCAAATTCATTGCTACGACATTTCCTTGATAAGTAGCAGCAAATAATTGCGCCCCACGTTGGATCATACTGCCATCAATATCAATTAGACGTTCAAGATCAGATTTACCTTGCGCAGCTGCAATTCGTTGATCTACAGAGGCTAGCCCTCTAACCGGATCAAGGGCTGCTATTCGACCATTGGCAAAACCCGCAATCACATATTCACCCATCAGGAGGGTGCTGGTTCCCCGCAACGTTAAACTTGGAATTGAGGTTTGATATTGCCACAATCGCTCGCCATCGAAAGCATTATATCCAGACACCTTTCCGTCAATTGTTTGGGCAGCAACCAAATCATTGAATGCTTGAGGGGGCGAAAGTATTTCACTGCTTGTCACTGCACGCCAAGCAAGGCTACCGTCACTTTGATTGATGGCAATCAGTTCTCCCGCTGCCGAACCTACCATGACTAAGTCTTCTCCAACACCCACTCCACCCGTAATGGAATCCGCAGATTTTGAGAAACTCACGCGTCGTTCATCAGCGGAATAGAAATCTTCGATATTGACCGCCCAAATTGTACGCCCAGTGCTTGATTCAAAGGCCTTAACTTTGCCATCAGCTGACGCCGCAAATTCACGGCTGCCAGAGAATGCAGGAACGAGCTTCGAAGCTTTATCTTCTGCACCTCGACCAATTTTTTCGGCCCAGAGCCTAGTAAGCACAACCTCTTCACCAATTGAACTCAGTACTGCGGGCTCACGAACTTCTTCATCGTCCTTGTCGAACAAATTCAGTAGATTCAGAGGATTGAAAGCACTTAAAGTAGCACAGCCACTTAAAGTTACTGTTAGCAGACAGAGTAATCCTAGATTTCGAATTGCTGGCATTATTGGTCTTGCTCCTCTTCGGTATCATCCGCCTTATCCATCGCTATCGCAGCGGTTGGCGTGACAAGATCATCACGCTTCATCTGGGTAAAAGGCTTAGGCGTATCACCCTGTAAGTTAACCGCTCGTTGGTAAGCTTCCCGGGCCTCATTCAATCGATCCATGGCGCGATATATATCACCACGAACTTCTTCATAGGAGCTTTCATGAGCACCAGGCTTGAGTGCATCTAATTGAGCTAGGGCAGCATCATATTGCGTCAATCCCAATTTCACTTTAGCCAGCCTCAGGTTTGCAATAATCGCCAGTTTATCATCAACGCCGTTATCAAGAACCCACTGTAGTTCACTTGCGGCTGTTTCTAAATCACCTTCCTCTGCAGCAATTTTCGCCATTTGTAAGGAAGCAAAATGCGCATAGGTAGTAGAACTGTATTCAGACTTAAGTTGCTCGGCGAGAAAATTACCTGTAGAGCGCTTTTCATCACTGAGAGATTCAAGAGGACCCACTGTCACAGCTTGTTGTAAATTCTCATAGATCGCAGAGGCAGCTTCACTTGATTCTCTGGTCTGTGTATTCCAGCTACGGTAACCAAAGACAACCGCCAGAACGATAACAATACTTACCACAAGGGAAGTCCCGTTTTCTTTAAACCAGTTCTTTAAGTCTTCTACTTGTTCGTCTTCTGTTCTATCGTCTACCACCCATCACTCCTCAATGCTAAAAAATCGACTAATTCATCTTGTTTAATTGTTTCTTGATCACCAGTGTTTAAAAATTTCACAGTAACCTGCTTGTTTTGTACCTCTTCTTCCCCCAACAACAGTGCGATACCTGCTCCATGACTGTTGGCTTTTTTCATTTGCGCTTTAAATTTACCAGCACCGCAATGGACAAGCGTCTTTCGATCCGGATAGACAGTGCGAAGCCTTTCAGCCAGCGCGATTGCATTCAATCGAGATTCATCCCCCATAGACACTACATAAATATCTGCTAGCGGCACTTCAGGATAATTTTCGCCTTTCTCTTTCTGATCTAAGAGCAACGCAATTCTATCAAGACCAATGGCAAACCCTACTCCGGGCGTCGCTTTACCGCCAATTTGTTCTACTAATCCATCATAGCGACCACCGGCACAGACCGCTCCCTGCGCTCCGAGCGCACTAGTCACCCATTCAAATACGGTTCGATTGTAATAATCCAGGCCTCTGACTATCGATGGGTTGATCTGATAGGCAATACCCAAACTATCCAACATCTGACACAAACCCTGAAAATGCTGCTTTGATTCCTCATCCAGATAATCTGCCAATTTCGGCGCATCGACCAATATCGCCTTCGTTGCTTCTACCTTGCTATCGAGTATCCGCAATGGGTTGCTCGTTAGTCGTCTTCTACTGTCTTCATCTAACTGATCTTTATAATCCGCTAGATATTCTACCAGCGCTAATCGGTACCCTGCCCTAGCTTCGGCACTGCCCATTGAATTAAGTTCCAGCGTAATGTCATCTGTGAGGTCTAATTTTTCCCATAGACGCGCGCATAAGAGAAGCACTTCGACATCAATGTCGGGCCCCGGCATGCCAAAGCATTCGACACCGATCTGATCAAACTGGCGATAGCGACCTTTTTGTGGTCTTTCATAGCGAAACATCGGTCCGGTATACCACAGGCGTTGCACTTGATTGAACAACATACCGTGCTGCTGGGCGATTCGAACGCAGCCAGCCGTTCCTTCGGGCCTCAGTGTCAAACTGTCACCATTTCGATCGTCGAATGTATACATTTCTTTCTCAACGATGTCGGTGGCTTCGCCTACAACCCGTTTGTAGAGTGCAGTTGACTCCAGAAGGGGCATGCCGAGCTCCTGAAATCCATAGGACGAAAATATTTCTCTCGCGGCATCTTCAATAACTCGAAAAGTCGCTTTTTGTTTTGGCAGCAGGTCTTGCATTCCTCTTAAAGCTTGAAACTTCACTTTAGTTCACCTTTAGCCAATACTTGCTTAACCGCAACCTGCTGACGAATCATTGCCTCGAGGTGATCCACCAAATTTTCATTTGTGACTTTGTGATCGGGTTTACCATCGGTATAAATCAGGTTTGCAGGATTTGCACCGGTTAATCCAAGATCGGCTTCTTTCGCCTCTCCCGGGCCGTTCACAATGCATCCCAAAATAGCAACATCTAAGGGGGTCACGATATCTTCTACTCGGCGTTCCAATTCATTAATCGTATCAATGACATCAAAATTCTGTCGTGAACAACTGGGGCAGGCAATAAAATTGATGCCTTTGCTGCGAAGATTCAAACTCTTTAACAAGTCGAAGCCCACTTTAATCTCTTCAACGGGATCCGCCGCAAGTGAAATTCGGATCGTGTCTCCTATTCCTTGCATTAAAAGATAACCCAGGCCCACTGCCGATTTAACCGTACCCGAACGCAAACCACCTGCTTCTGTAATTCCAAGGTGTAATGGCTGATCAATCTGAGATGCTATTTTTTGATACGCGTCTACTGCCATAAAGACGTTGGAGGATTTCATACTCAACTTATAGTTTTGAAAATCTTCTTTGTCGAGAAGATCAATATTACGCAGTGCTGACTCAATCATGGCATCCGCACAGGGTTCTTTATATTTTCGTAGCAGATCTTTACCTAAAGACCCTGCATTGACGCCAATTCGAATAGGAATGTTTTTATCTCTAGCAGCGCTAACAACCGCCCTAATGCGATCTTGATTGCCGATATTCCCCGGGTTAATTCGGAGACAATCAACACCAAGTTCAGCAACTCTTAAGGCGATTTTATAATCGAAATGGATATCTGCAATGAGAGGAACATTTACTTTTTTACGAATTTTTCCAAAGGCTTCGGCCGCTTCCATATCTGGAACTGAAACCCGAACGAGATCTGCACCAACATCCTCCAATCTTTTTATCTGCGCGACTGTCCCTTCGATATCACTGGTTTGGGTATTTGTCATACTCTGCACAGCAATGGGCGCATCGCCACCAACAGGCACATTACCTACCATTACCTGACGAGTTTTTCTCCGTTCGATAGTAGATTCAGCTTTCATTCTGTATCGACCGGATCTTGATTTAGCGCCTCACCTAGCACCAACTTAGCTGTACGAGCCGCCGTGATAAAAGGGACTAAATCCACCTCATCACCATTAAACCGTACTGAAACAACATTAGGTTTACCTACCAACAATTTAAATGGTGCAGTCCCTATAACGGTTAAATTATCGCCGCCACGACCCAAATCACCATAAAGAGATTGTCCGTTTCTATCTTCAAGCTCTAACCAGCAATCATCACTAAATACAACGACCAACTCATCATTACCCGCTGCATCAACCGTAATGTAATTGGTAAGGCCTATGGATGATCGCTCTATAGTGATTTCAAGACCCATTTCATCTGTTGTTTCTGCTTCGGCAAAGGATCTAAACAATTGCGTGTCGAGTTCCTCCGAAAGATTAATATCGTCCATTGTTGAAACACTAGTGCTCCTCTCAGAAAGCATTGAATCAAGTGCCAACGACTCATTAATTGGGCTTTCATCTAGAAGAGCCTCAGCTGGTAAAAGAGCCTCAGCTGGTAAAAAACCATCAGCTGCTACATTTTCTATATTGTCGGTCATCGTGACAACGTTAGGTTTCTTTTCTTCAACAGGACTCGCGTAATACCAAACAAAAAATACGATGACTGCGAGACACACGAAACCAATCAGACTTGATATCAATACTGGACCTGTAAAGCTAATTTTTGATATAGCATCAGCTCGAATGGTCCGCATCAAAACTTGGGATTCTTCTTTTTTGCTCTTGGGGCAATACAAATCAACAACCCCATCAGGGTCGAGATTTACCCATTTGGCATAGGAGCGTAAATACCCCTTAATAAAAGCTTTTTTTGGAATCATATCGATTTGATCTTCATCGATATGCTTGATAAACGCCAAACTTAAGTAAAGTGCATCAGCAACTTCTTTTTGACTTAACCCCATTTCTTTTCGGGCAGTGACGAGCACCATTGAAGCTGTCATGGTTGTATCGGTATCTATCACTGTACTATTTTGGTTCAAGGATTCTGACTCATTTGGTAACGCCTATATTCATAGGTGTTCGGGAATGTATTTTTCAATAAAAGGCCGCAACTCGCTGCCTTGTCCTCATTATTGAACACTTTAGAGATTCGTACACAAAGCCATAAGCTTCGCGATGTTGTTTGTCGAGATGCCTCTAACTGTGCAAAATATCGTCTAGCATCGGCATAATCCTTTTGTTGGAACTTGATCTCTGCCAACTCAAGCAATGCTCTTGGCTGACGATTATTAAGCTGGACACTTCTTAGCAAGGTTCTTTCTGCTTCATCTTTTTGTCCAAGTTTTAAATGACTGATGCCTAAATTTAGAAAGACCTGCGCTCGTCTTGGATAGAGTCGATCTTCAGCTGCAACATTCAAGTGTTCAATTGCTTCTTCGTATCGACCTTGTTGGTATAAAAAGGCCCCGTAATTGTTTCGCACCATGGCAAAGTTTGGGCTAACCTGAATCGCTTTTTTGAAATATTCTTCAGATAGATCCATCTCTCCTTCTAACTGATACACCAAACCAAAAGCATTCAATGCACCAGGTGATCGAGGGTCAAGCTCCAAGGCTTTCATTAGATTTTCTTTCGCACGACCATATTGTCGATTTTGTATATAACCTGCGCCAAGACTGATCAAGACTTCTAACTGTTTAGCGGGATTGATATTTTTTTGCGGACCTGTCACCGTCGTGACACAAGCACTCATCAAAAGAAGAATCAAAATCCCTAAGGTCTTTCTTGCCATTTAATTCGCTCCCGATGCGATTAGACGATATTTTTCTTGCCGGCGAGTTTTATCTTCTACCTTACCAACTAGCTGGCCACAAGCCGCATTAATATCTTCGCCTCGGGTCGTTCTAACCGTGACGTTAAACCCCGCTCTATGCAATCTATCTCTAAATGCTGTCACAGCAACACTGCTGGGCCGCTTGTAACCAGACCCTTCAAAAGGGTTAAACGGAATCAAGTTAATTTTGCATGGAAAATTTTTCAACAAAGTCGATAGTTCTGCAGCATGTTCTGGCTGATCGTTTATTTTGTGCATCAAGGTGTATTCGACAGTGATGGTTCGTTTGTCACCTAGGTTCACCGCATATCGCGTGCAGGCTTCAAGCAATACTGCGATTGGGTATTTTTTATTGATAGGCACTAGCGTATTTCTCAATTCATCATTGGGCGCATGAAGAGAGATCGCTAGAGAAGCATCTGTGGTTTCGATTAATTTATTGATACCCGGTACAACACCCGCAGTTGAAATGGTCACTTTTCGTTTTGATATGCCATAACCCAGATCGTCCATCATCAAACTCACCGCAGCAATCATATTGTCGAAATTCAACATGGGCTCACCCATGCCCATTAAGACCACATTGGTAACTGCTCTTTTTCTGTCAGGATAGACATCGGCCAATATCCTTCGAACAATTCTGACTTGGCCGATAATTTCTGACGCTGTCAGGTTGCTGTTAAAACCTTGCTTGCCGGTTGAACAAAAACTGCAATCAAGAACGCAACCAACCTGAGATGAAACGCACAAGGTACCGCGTCCGTCTTCAGGTATAAATACGGTTTCGATCAAGCTGCCTGACTCTGATCTCATCAACCATTTTCTCGTGCCGTCTTTAGAGATCAATTCTTTTACTACTTCTGGCTCGCGTATTTCCGCCATCTCATCGAATTTGTCTCGCAGCTTTTTGCTAATGTCAGTCATTTCTTGGAAATTATCCAAATAACGATGATGTATCCATTTCATTACTTGTTGCGCACGATAGGGTTTCTCGCCAAGCTCTTCGAGAAGGGTACCAAGTTGCTGTTGAGAAAGTCCTAACAGGTTTACTTTGGTGGATTCCTTTACGGATAGATCCTTGGCGAGATTGTCACTCATTTATTCGTCAATACTATCTTGAGCAAATCTGATCGGCGGAAAAGAAATAAGCTATTTCTCTGGCAGCAGATTCAGGTGCATCAGAACCGTGTACGGCATTAGCATCGATTGTTTCAGCGAAGTCGGCACGGATAGTACCGGCATCCGCTTCTTGCGGGTTAGTAGCACCCATGAGCTCGCGGTTTTTCAGTATTGCATTTTCGCCTTCTATGACTTGAACTACGACTGGCCCTGATGTCATGAATGTGACAAGATCATTAAAGAAGGGACGCTCTTTGTGTTCAGCATAAAAACCCTGGGCTTTTTCTGTGCTGAGCTGTTCCATTCTTGAGGCAACTATTTTCAATCCTGCCTTTTCAAATCGAGACACAATTTCTCCGATTACGTTCTTTGCTACTGCATCCGGCTTGATGATGGAAAAGGTTTTTTCAACCGCCATTTCTTACTACTCCTAAAGGTAAACTAAAATTTTTCTAAAATTTCAAAGCGCGTTATTATACGCGGGTTTGGGATGGATTCTTACTTATAATTTAACTATTTTTTGGTTGGTTGGATTGCTGCTTGTATATGGTTTGTGTCGCAGAAGGGATAGCGTACAGCTTTCTTTCATTGGATTGTATGAGTTTGTTACTCTTTTTTGGTTTGTGTCGCAGAGGAGGATGGTACTGCTTTCTTTCGCTGCTTGCGGCCCTCCGGGCTCCCCTCAGTCAGCCATAAGCCACTTTGTGTCTTCTGTCCTCTTTCGGCGCTTTCGCTTGATGCTCCTTCAATCAGCACCATCCATCCTCTGCTCGTAGCTGCGAGATCTGCCAGAATTCTTGTTTAATGTGTGCTGCGGGTCGCTAGGGAACTGGTTTGCGTTAGCTGTTTATTCTGCTTCTTCTATCCATGCTGCCTGGATAGCTTCTAGGATTTTCTCGCCTGATCGCTCGGGGTCATCATCAAAGCCTTCTAAGGCCATGACCCATGCACGTAAATCAGTAAATCTAATGCCAACGGGATCGATATCCGGATGGGCGTCAAAGAGTTCTATTGCGATATCGTTAATGTCTGTCCACTTCATGATTATCCTCCTGCATTAATGCGCTTCAGATACCTGATTGATGGTGTATTTTGGGATTTCTACTACGAGATCTTCGTCGCCAATCTCTACCTGACAACTAAGCCTGGAATCTGGCTCTAGGCCCCAAGCCTTATCTAACAAATCATCTTCTAGTTCATCAGATTCGATTAATGAATCAAACCCTTCTCTAATAATGACATGACAAGTCGTGCAGGCATTGGCTTTTTCACAGGCATGCTCAATGTTAACGCCATTTTCCAGCGCAATGTTAATAAGGTTGTCACCGTTCTCGGCATCAATCACCATGCCATCGGGGCATCGTTCTGCATGGGGCAATATGATTATCTTTGGCACTGCTTGTTCCTTTTTTTCAATCTGCTGTTTGATCTATTTCATCTAGTGTGTGTCCAGCAAGAGCTTCTCTAACACTGGCATCCATTCGTCTTGCGGCAAAATCATCACTGCTTTGCATTAAACGCTTTGATAGCTCACTTAGCATTGATGGTGTCGAAAATGGGTCATTTAGTTTTGCTTCTAATGCTTCAACTGCGTTATTAATACTATGTATTTCATCCTGAGAAAGCAGCTTTTCTCCGTCTGCCGCCAGCGCACCCTTTACAGCATCAACAGCACTCACAGCATCTAGATGAGCCTCTGCCATCGTTCGGGCATCTTTGTCTTCTTCAGCAAACTCGAAGGAAGCTTTCAGCATATTGGTTATTTCTGTTTCGTTTAATCCGTAGCTGGGCTTCACTTCTATCATGGCCTTTGCACCGGTGCTCATTTCTGTCGCAGAAACAGATAACAAACCATCTGCATCAACCTGGAACAACACACCTATTTTTGCAGCACCCGCAACCATGGGAGGAATCCCTCGTAATTCAAATCTCGCCAAAGAGCGACAATCCGAGACCCGTTCTCGCTCACCTTGAACCACATGAACCAGCAACGCGGTTTGACCATCTTTGTAAGTGGTAAATTCTTGAGCGCGACTGACGGGGATTGTGGTATTTCGGTGTATGACCTTTTCTGCCAAGCCGCCGATGGTTTCTAAACCTAGAGAGAGCGGCAATACATCTAACAAGAGCATATCTTCATCTGACTTATTACCCACTAACGTGTTGGCCTGTATGGCTGCGCCAATGGCAACGACTTTGTCAGGATCGATGTTTGACAAGGGTTCTACACCGAAATAACCACTTACTGCATTTTTGACAGCGGGTACGCGGGTTGATCCTCCGACCAATATGACATTGTCTATTTCGTCCAATTCTAAATCCGCATCCCGAATTGCGCGGCGACAGGCTTTGATAGATTTTTGTATCAGCGCTTGAACGAGCACATCAAATTGTGAACGACTGAGCTCACCCTTGTATCTCAAGTTCTCCGATTCAATTGCAATAGCAACAGATTCTTGATCACTTAATGCTTCTTTGATCGCCCTGCCTTTTAACATTAATACTCGAAGTTGAGCTCTGGATATTTGGCCTTTAAAACCTGATTGCTCGATGATCCATCGCGCAATCTCAAGATCCATGTCATCACCACCAAGAGCCGAATCTCCCCCGGTTGATAGCACTTCGAATAATCCTTTTTTCAATCTTAGGAGGGATATATCAAAAGTCCCACCGCCAAGATCATAAACTGCGACGATGCCTTCTGTTCCTGTATCTAATCCATAGGCCAAGGCCGCGGCTGTGGGTTCGCTGATTAGCCGAAGGACATTTAAACTAGCGATTGTGGCTGCATCTTTTGTTGCTTGTCGTTGTGCTTCATCAAAATAGGCGGGCACGGTTATCACAACACCATCCAAATCACCTGCCAGCGAATCACTTGCTCGCTTCGCTAAGGTTTGAAGGATGACGGCGGAGACTTCTACGGGACTGACCTCTCCTCCCCGTACTTTGATAAGGGGCATACCTTTGTCACCGACAAATTCATAGGGTAGTTGATCCCCAAGAGAGCTCACATCTTCAATTCCTCGACCTAACAATCGTTTAACAGACAACAAGGTGTTTGGCGCATCAGACTCTGCTGCGGCTAAAGCTATTTCACCAACTTCTTTTATACCATCCCCCAGATATCGTACAACTGAGGGTAAAAGGTGAGCGCCTTCCTCGTCAGGCAGGGTTTGCGCTACGCCAGCCCTAACAGTTGCGATAAGGGAGTTGGTTGTTCCTAGATCAATGCCTGCCGCTCGCTTTCTCAAGTGAGGGTCAATGGCTTGCCCGGGTTCTGTGAATTGTAGTAATGCCATAATTTTCGATTTGGTTCTCGAGTAACAGAGCCGACTAAAGTGCCGAATTAATAACCCAACAGTTTCTCTTCTACTAAATTGACTGCGATCAGCAATTTATGAGTGAATTGTAATTCATAAACTAATTGAATTGCTGCTTTTTCTGCTACAGACGCTTGTTCACCCGCTTGATACAGGCGACCAAACTCAAGCTCTGTTTTGCCCATAGCCTCTTTCAATTTTTTTTTGAAAGCAGCAAGCTTCGGTAAAGCGACTTCTCCCTCTTCTTCTATTTCGTCTAAGGTTTCTCTAAGTTCGACCTGACCCATGAGAAAAACAGGACTTAAATTAGGATTTGCTTCGAGATCTATCTGCCTTAGCTTTAAAAGATAAATTGCACGTGACAAGGGCTGCTTCAAAGTATCGAAGGCTGCATTTATCTGAGTTGCCCACTGTACTGCCAACCTTTTCTCTTGATCACTCGCTACAACAAATTTATCGGGATGAACCTTAAGTTGGAGCTCTTGAAATCGCTGGGACAGTTGTTCCAAATTAACCTGGAAAGAAACATCCAGTTGAAATATCTGGAAATAGTTTTGCTTAAAATCCACAATTGATAATCAGACGGTAAAGCTTTCGCCACAACCACATTCAGCCTGGGCATTGGGATTTCTAAATTCAAAGCCTTCGTTCAAGCCTTGTTTTGTGTAGTCCATTTCTGTGCCGTCCAGATAGACGAGACTTTTCGGATCGACATAAACATCGATACCCCGGCATTTAAATTTAAGATCTTCTTCGATCGCAGCATCGACAGGCTCGAGTACATACATCATGCCGGAGCAACCGGTCGTTTTTACCGCGAGTCGTATACCAATACCTTTACCTCGACCTTTGATAAAAGTATTTACATGCTTCGCTGCATTTTCTGTAAGACTGATTGTCATATTAAATCTACTTCTGGATCTTAATTTGCTTATCTAGTTTGCCTGCTTGTCGCGAAAATCTTTAATCGCCGCCTTGATCGCATCTTCTGCTAATACAGAGCAATGTATTTTAACCGGAGGCAAAGCCAGCTCTTCAGCTATCTCTGTATTCTTAATAGTATCTGCGTCATCGAGAGTTCGACCTTTCACCCACTCTGTTAAGAGTGAAGATGATGCAATAGCAGAACCACAACCATAGGTTTTAAATTTGGCATCTTCAATAATGCCATCATCACTTACTTTGATTTGCAGACGCATCACATCACCGCAAGCCGGGGCACCTACCATGCCAGTACCGACATTGCTGTCTTCTGCATCCATCCTTCCAACATTACGAGGGTTCTCATAATGATCTAATACTTTGTCGCTATATGCCATGATTTACTCCTTTGCAGACTGCCAAGATACTGACAATTTTTACTGCAGCTTTATACTACTTTAGTGTGCCGCCCATTCAATACTATTTAAATCCACACCATCTTTATACATATCCCAAAGCGGTGAGAGTTCACGTAATTTTTCTACTGCGCCACGCAATTTTAGAATGGCATAGTCGATATTTTCTGTCGTGGTGAAGCGCCCAATAGAGAGTCGCAAAGAACTGTGCGCCATTTCATCATTCAAGCCCAAAGCGCGCAATACATAGGAAGGCTCAAGACTCGCAGAAGTACAGGCAGAACCAGAAGAAATAGCCAGCTCGCTTAGAGACATAATCAAAGACTCGCCCTCTACGTAGTTAAAACTGACATTGAGATTGCCATCGACCCTATGCTCGACACTGCCGTTAATAAAGACTTCTTCCATATCCTTTAAGCCATCCCAGAGTCGTTCGCGTAATGCTGCAATTCGCTTAGCTTCTTCATGCATTTCTTCTTTAGCGATTCGAAAGGCTTCGCCCATGCCAACCAATTGATGCGTCGCCAATGTGCCTGAACGCATGCCGCGCTCATGTCCACCGCCGTGCATTTGCGCTTCAAGTCTCACTCTTGGCTTACGTCTCACATAAAGAACGCCAACACCTTTCGGCCCATAGATCTTATGAGCGGAGAAAGACATTAAGTCCACTTTTAATTCTCCTAGATCGATATCGATTTTACCTGCGCTCTGGGCTGCATCGACATGGAAAAATACTTTCTTACTACGACAGATTTCACCAATGGCAGCGATATCATTAATCACACCGATTTCGTTATTAACATGCATGATGGAAACAAGGATGGTGTCTTCACGAATTGCCGCTGCCACCATTTCGGGTTGAATCAAACCATCGCTACCAGGATCAAGATAAGTTACTTCAAATCCTTCACGCTCTAGATGACGACAGCTATCCAAAACAGCTTTGTGCTCAACCTTGGACGTAATGATGTGCTTACCTTTCTTTTGATAGAAATGCGCAATACCCTTAATAGCGAGGTTATCTGATTCTGTCGCACCAGATGTCCAGACAATTTCTCTTGGATCTGCATTGATAAGATCAGCTACTTGTCGACGGGCGATTTCAACAGCTTCTTCTGCTTCCCAGCCAAACTTATGAGATCGGCTCGCGGGATTACCAAAGTTACCTTCAGCTAATAAGCATTCGCTCGTCTTCTGTGCAACACGGGGATCTACCGGCGTGGTTGCTGCATAGTCAAAATAGATGGGGGATTTCATGCGTGTAATTCCTGTGATGGCAGTCGGAGAACGTCGGCTCTCTTGGCTTCCTGACGTGCTGCAATTTCTTGTACATTTCTTTTTTCGATTAACCCAGCAAGATTGATACTGCTGAGAAAGTTGTGAATCTGATCACTTAAATCTGACCACAGTTCATGGGTTAGACAAGTCTCACCTTGTTGGCAATTTGCTCGTCCATTACATTTTGTTGCGTCGACATTTTCATCAACTGAATCTACTATCTCGGCAATGTGAATATCTTTGGCACTGCGGCTTAGTTGATAGCCGCCACCCGGGCCTCGAACACTTTTGACCAACTCTTTACGTCTTAATTTCGCAAACAATTGTTCTAAATACGAAAGGGATATCCCTTGTCTTTCTGATATATCGGCCAAGCTGATTGGGCCTTGGTCATCATGCACAGCCAGATCGAGCATGGCCGTCACGGCATATCGACCTTTAGCAGTTAATCTCATGAGTTTTAATCCTTTTTTATCCCCGTTTACCCTTACCTTTCTACTTCCATTCCATTTTATAGGAGATGAAAGGCCAGCTTTTTCGCGGGGTTGCGGAGTATGCAATACCCGACTAAAACAGTCAAATATATAACCAACCATTTTAGTCAAGTAAAGAGGAAATGAAAGCGATAATTCACATAAATAGGCAGGCTATTTGGAATGAATGTTATTCCGGCTTTTTTGCCTTTAAGTGATTAATCGATGTCAGAAATCCTCGCAGGATATTAACCTCCATTTCATCCATACGTATCCTGTTGAACATGCGCCGCAGACGTGTCATCAGTTGGCGGGGATTTTCAGGATCATGGAAGCCGGTTTCTACGAGGGTGCTTTCAAGATGAACAAAGAAATGTTCAAGAGCATCACTGGTGGCATAGTCCATATCCCAAGCATCGTCCTCTTGACTAGCCTGATCTGATTGATCTGTCGCAGCAATAGAAGCTTGAAGGATCTCGTAAGTTAGTACTTGCACCGCCATGCCCAGATTCAAAGAACTATAGGCCTTGCCCGTGGGGATATTGACGTGGAAATGACACATCTGAAGCTCTTCATTTTTTAATCCATGCGCTTCTCGGCCGAAGACAATGGCAACTTCTTTTCCCGCCGCTTGGGTTTTGAATACCTTTTCTCCACAGGATTTAGGCTCGAGCATTGGCCAGGGGATTCGGCGCTCACGGGCAGAAGTGCCGATAACCAATTGACAACCTTCAAGTGCCTCCTCAAGAGAACTGACCACTTGCGCGCCTTCAACCACATCCGCAGCACTCGCGGAACGCCATATCGCCTTTTCGCTCGGAAAGAGATGGGGGCTTACTAAGACTAATTTGTACAAACCCATATTTTTCATGGCCCGAGCGGTAGCACCGATATTGCCGGGATGGGTCGTTTCCACCAAAACAATACGCACACGGGGAAATAAATTGCTTTCTACTTGGTTCTGTTCAGTTTCAGACATGGTTTATTCAGTAAACTTTTTTCGGCAAAGAATGGATAGAGAAATAGGTTAGTACATTAAATAGCAATACTAGCCATAACAACAAAAGGGGAATTCTACACTGAATAGGGGGAGAATTTTCATCCTACGTTTACATGCTATTGGATAGACCCCCAGTTTTGTTTGATCAGTGGGGCTGATCTTAGCAAAGGAATCTATAATAATGAGGCGGAAAGCTGCTAGAATGCGCCGCCGGAGCAGTTGCTCCTTGCTCTTTACTTTGCTCTTTACCTTTATTTAGTCGGAAAATATTTATGCAACCAATGGCAAACATGGCTCTTAAAGCTGCCCGCCTCGCTGGTAAACATATCGCACGCGCCTTTGATCGTCCGGACATCATCCGCATCGAAGAAAAAGGCCCAAATGATTTTGTGACCAATATCGATAAAGAAGCAGAACAAATCATTATTGAATCACTGAAAGTTGCCTACCCTGGGCACAGTTTTCTGGGTGAAGAGAATACGGCAGAAACCCTGAATGTTCCGACAGATGAGCAAGCAGATTTTCTTTGGGTCATCGATCCCATTGATGGCACTGCCAATTTTATCCGCAACATTCCTCACTTTTGCATTTCTATCGCCGTTATTCATAAAGGCCGATTGGAGCACGGTGTGATCCATGACCCTCTACGTCTAGAAGAATTTGTCGCGAGTAGAGGTAAAGGATGTTCTCTCAATAACAAACGTGTTCGTGTTAGACCCTTAAAGGATCTGAATGGCGCAATGATTTCAACCGGCGGACGTGAGAACGGCGAAGTATCTAATCAACAGGGTTCTGTCTATTCACACTTGCTTGACCAAGGTGCCATTATGCGCCAGGCAGGTAGTGCGGCTTTAGATCTTGCTTATGTGGCAGCGGGTAGACTCGATGCTATGTGGATGAGAAAGTTAAACATCTGGGATATGGCAGCCGGCGCATTGATGGTGCAAGAAGCGGGCGGTTTGTTAGGGGACTTTGATGGCAGCGCGAATCATCTTAAATCCGGCAATATTATTGCAGCATCGCCGAAGGTGTTTAAATTTATCGCGCCTGCTATCAAGAAGCATTATGGTCAGTAAGTCAGAGAGAAAGTAGATCTATTTTTATCGCTCGAATACATCAGGATCGTCCACGCCTTCCTTAATGGGAATCGCAAGATCTTCTTTTGAAATCCCAAGCGCTAACAAAACATTAGCTGCGATATAGATAGACGAATAGGTTCCCACAAAGACACCGATAATTAATCCAATAGCAAAACCACGGATTAACTCACCACCTAATACCAATAGCGAGACTAACACTAACAAGGTTGTGAAAGATGTCACGAGGGTGCGTCCCAGGGTTTGATTCAATGAAGAATTGATAATCTCAGTCGAGTTGCTGCGCCGAATCTTTCGAAAATTCTCACGTATCCGGTCACTAACAACAATAGTGTCATTAAGAGAATAGCCAATTACCGCTAGCAAGGCTGCAACGACAGTTAGATCAAAGTTCCAACCGACAAGCGAGAATATACCGAGAGTAATCACGACATCATGGAGCAAAGCCACAACCGCACCAACAGCAAATTTCACTTGGAATCGAAAGGCAATATAAAGCATCACCATGGCGAGTGCTGCCAACAGACCCAGACCACCTTGATTGGTAAGCTCTTCTCCTACTGCAGGGCCAACAAATTCAGACCGTCGCAGTTCAACACCAGCGGTAGAAGCTGACTTCAGTGTTTTAACAATCTCGTCTCCGAGGCGGGCATTTTCTTTATCTGACAAATCTTTTTGGGGCGGTATCCTCACCAGGATATCTCTGTCAGAGCCAAAGTACTGAACAATGTGACCTGTGTAACCCGCATCATCTAGCTGACCACGAATCACCTCATCATAAACCACATCATCATAAACCACTTCTACAAGACTGCCGCCGGTAAAATCCAAACCCCAATTAAGCTTATTAACGCCTAAAGATACCGCAGAAGAAATAACAAGGATCACGGATAAAACAGCGGCTATCTTGCGGTAGCCCATAAAATCTATATTAATTTCTTTCATGATTAAATCGCCAATTTCTTAATATTACGACCGCCGTACATCAAATTAATGATGGCGCGACTACCCATAATGGCAGTGAACATAGAAGTGAGAATACCGATGGAAAGTGTCACAGCAAAACCCTTCACTGGCCCAGTACCGATACTGTAAAGGATGAGGGCGACAATCAGGGTTGTTAGATTGGCATCGAGAATGGTGGTGAAGGCACGATCATATCCTGCACTAATCGCCGCCTGAGGAGACAAACCATTCTTCAATTCTTCTCTTATACGCGAGAAAATCAATACGTTGGCATCAACCGCCATACCGACCGTTAACACAATACCCGCTATACCAGGCAGGGTTAGTGTCGCACCTATGCTCGACATCACAGCTACCAACAGAACGAGGTTACCCGCCAAAGCTAGATTGGCTGCAAGGCCAAAGACCCTATAATAGGCGAGCATAAATAAGAGCACTAAAGCCAATCCAACTGCAACGGAACGTGCACCGAGTTCAACATTTTCTTTACCCATACTGGCGCCGACAGTACGTTCTTCAACAATGTACATATCTGCCGCCAACGCGCCTGCTCTAAGCAGCAGTGCTAGCTCTCGTGCCTCGCCCGCTTGTAAACCGGTGATACGAAATTTAACACCCAAAGCAGATTGTACAGTGGCAAGGCTAATGACGCGGCGCACGACATAAGGCACAGTTTCTTTTATCTCTTCACCATTCACCATGGTGTATTTGTCTTTGGTTTTAGTTTCGATAAAAAGTACACCGAGTCTTCGCCCAACATTATTTCTAGTTGACCGGTGCATTAGATTTCCGCCTTCACTATCGAGGGTAATATTCACCTGAGGTAAACCGGAATCTGGATCGAAACCAACTTGGGCATCTACCACTCGATCACCTCGCAAAACAATATTGCGCTCTAATTGTGCAGCTCTACCTTCATAAGGATAAGTGACGGTGGTAGAACGAGGGGCATTGGGTTTCGCTTCTAACCGAAACTCTAAGGTTGCAACTTTACCCAAAATTCTTTTGGCTTCAGCCGTATCCTGAACACCAGGTAAATCCACGACAATGCGATTGCGACCTAATCGTTGCACTAAAGGCTCACTTACACCGAGCTCATTTACCCGGTTTCTAATGGTTTGTACGTTTTGAGAAATGGCAAAATCTTCCATTGCTTTAACAGCAGCGGTGGTGATTCTTAGAGATATATAAGGGAATGGTAATTCGCCAGTAGAAAATACAAATTCATCGTATTGTGATTCTAATAATGAATGGGCTTGATCACGCACATCTTCTGTTGTGAAAGAGATATTGAGTACGCCCTTTCCCGTAGACTCAACCTGCTTATAACGAAGCTTCTCGCTTCGTAATTTTCGTTTGATATCAGTCTCAAGGTTTTCGAGCCTATCGTTGATGACAGCTTCGGTATCGACTTCCATCAGAAAGTGCACACCGCCTCTGAGATCAAGACCGTACTTCATCGGCTTTGCTCCCATACTCACTAACCATTCCGGCGTCGCAGGAGCAGAGTTTAAGGCAACAACATAATCCCCCGGAGCATCAAAGAGGGTTCTTTCAATAATCCCTTTTGCCTGACGTTGAGAAGCCGCATCATTAAAACGGATCAACAAGTGTGTCTTATCTAGCTCGGGCCGAAAATAACTAATATTGGCACTATCCAGCGCATCCTTCGCATGGGTCAATGTACTATTATCAATGATTTGGCCACTGGTGGCGGAGGAAACCTGGACCGCAAAATCAGGGGGATAAATATTAGGGAGCGCATAGATGATACCAAGTACAAAGGCACCTAGGACAATCAGGTTTTTCCACAAGGGATATTTGTTAATCACGACATTGCCTGTTCAGATATTCTTTCATTCAAATAAGTCATTTATGTCAGCTAGTTAAGTCAGTTAAATCGGTAAACAATGAGACTTAAATATTTTTGATCGTGCCCTTCGGCAGCGCTGCAGAAACTGCGTGTCGTTGAAGTTTCAGCTCAACACCCTTAGCCACCTCAATCACCAGAAACTGCTCTTCAACACGCACGACCTTGCCAATCAACCCCCCATTGGTCACGATCTCATCACCCTTATCGATAGAGCCGACCAAATTTCGATGCTCTTTGGCACGCTTACTTTGCGGCCGCCAGATGATGAAATAAAACACCAGACCAAAGGCGAGGATTATAAATAGATCCGGGCCAAAAAATGATGAGCCACCCAGAGGGCCTTCAGCTGCCATGGCGGCAGGGATAAAAAAATCAGTTAACATAATATGTGCTCTCTATTCCGTTTTCTAAATATCAGTTCTAATGCTATTTACTAGGATCGTCAGAACCGGCGTATTCTCCCGAATCGCGGGTATTAAGGCAAACGGTTTATCGCTTAGCTTAAGGCTTAGGCTTCTTCCCAGCCCCCGTAGATTTGTTTGATATGGTCATCCAAACGCTGGTTTTCAATAGCGTTGCGCAAACCAGCCATCAAACTAAAATAATAATGTAGATTGTGGATGCTGTTCAGCTGAGGACCCAGCATCTCTTTACACTTATCTAAATGATGCAGATACCCACGGGAAAAGTTCAGGCAGGTATAACAGTCGCAACTAGAATCGAGGGGCTTGTCATCGGTTTTATGAAACGCATTGCGGATCTTCACAATCCCCTTTGAAGTAAACAGGTGGCCATTTCTCGCATTTCGGGTCGGCATTACACAATCCATCATATCGACGCCACGGCGCACGCATTCAATTAAGTCACTTGGCGTACCGACACCCATTAGGTAACGAGGCTTATCCTCTGGCAACTTGGGCGCGGTGTGTTCTACCACATTCATCATGTCTTCTTTGGGCTCTCCAACGGATAAGCCGCCAATAGCATAGCCCGGAAAGCCAATCTCAATGAGGCCTTCTCGGCTGATATCCCGCAGATCATTGTGGACACCCCCTTGAACAATACCAAATAATGCATTTTTATTTTCACAAGCTTTAAAGGCGTCAGAGCTGCGTTTTGCCCAACGAAGCGACATCTGCATGCTGTCTTCCACATCCTTTTTGGGCGCAGGAAAGGGTGTGCACTCATCAAATACCATGGCGATATCTGCATTTAAACTGGTTTGCATTTGCATCGAGATCTCAGGATTAAGATAGACCTCACTGCCATCAATGGGAGAGCGGAACTTAACCCCGTCTTCAGTGATCTTGCGCATCTCACCCAGACTAAAGACCTGGAAGCCGCCACTATCGGTCAATATTGGCTTCTGCCAGTTCATAAAGCCGTGCAAGCCGCCGTGGGCTTCGATGACTTTAGTACCGGGGCGCAGCATCAGATGGAAGGTATTACCCAATAAAATTTGGGTACCAATTTCATCCAGCGTAGAAGGCATCAGGCCCTTAACAGTACCGTAGGTGCCACAGGGCATAAAGACAGGGGTTTGCACCACGCCGTGATTCAAACTCAACTGCCCACGTCGGGCCAGACCATCAGTTTGTGTGACTTCAAATTCCAAGGGGATTCCTAATCGTTGTGTTAGTAAATAATTGTAGTGTTAGTAAATGATTGAAGCGTTGAATGACGAATTTCGGTCGCGGATTATAGCGGTTACCGGCTTATTAATCATCTGGTAATCAGCATAGAATCACCGTAACTAAAGAAGCGATACTCTTCTTCTATGGCGACTTTATAGGCTCGCTTAATATTATCTGAACCCGCAAACGCACTAACCAACATCATTAAAGTAGAACCGGACAAATGGAAATTTGTGATAAGCGCATCTACGGATTTGAACTTAAACCCCGGATAAATAAATATATTCGTGTCACCTGAAAAGGGTTCGATTGAACCCGATTGGGAAGCAGTTTCTAACGACCTTACACTGGTTGTACCCACAGCAATCACGCGACCCAATCGCTTGCGGCAATCATTCACTGACTGACAGACTGCTTCATTTAAGTGAAGTTGTTCGGTATGCATGTGATGGTCTTCAAGATGCTTCACCCTGACAGGCTGGAAAGTGCCTGCACCGACATGAAGGGTTAAGCGTGTGCTTTTTGTACCCTGCCCCTCAATTTTGTTGATTAAGTTATCATCAAAATGCAAACCCGCTGTTGGAGCTGCAACCGCGCCATCGTGACGAGCAAAGACAGTTTGATAACGCTCTTGATCTGCGGTTTCATCGATTCGATCAATGTAAGGCGGTAGCGGCATATGCCCAATTTTATTGGCTATCTCGAGCACGCCTGGCGCCGGGAACTTCAATAAGTAAAAGGGTTCTTGCCTGCCGGTAACGATTAAACGACATTCGTTCATTGCGGCTTCAGTATTATCTAAAATAATTTCTGCGCCGGTTTTTAAGGCTTTGCTACTCCTGATTTGCACCAGAGCATTGTACTCATCGAGCACCCGCTCTAACAAGATTTCAACCTTGCCACCGGTAGGTTTAGAGCCGAACATACGAGCCGGTATCACTCTAGTATCATTAAACACCAACAAGTCTTCCGGGTTAATCAACCCGGCAATATCTCGAAAATGATAATGGCTAATCGCACCCGTCTTAGTATCCAAATGCATTAAGCGACTGGCGGTGCGTTCAGATGTGGGATATTTAGCAATGAGATGCGCAGGCAACTCGAACTCGAAGTCGCTGACTTCCATCGCATTAAACTCGGACTATTTTGGGTGAGGAAAGTGTATCAGAACTCTAACTGGAACATACGCGTCCAATCATTCATATCTGGGCTATCTTGATTTAAGCGCAAACCAACATGGAAGTTGCCTTCGTCATTGGACCAGCGAACCTGAGCCTGGAGGCGATAAAGGCTTGTCTCAAGATCAAGACGAAGCCCAAGCAAGGTATTCACAGGCAGATCCATCTCACTGACCATCTTAATGCCATCCTCTGAAAAATCGAGGGTGCGACAGGCAAGGGCCGTATCAACCAAATCAGGCTGATTTACGCAATCAATCACGTCAACCAATACTTCTTCCTGTCTTTCAATTCGATCTAATCGCATATATAACGCCTGTTTAGTCATTCCATTTTGGGTAACGTGTGTTCAGGGTGACGAATCTCTCAGCTACATTTCACTATAACCGCGAATTTTAGCAAATTGTTGCAATCCAACAAGCCTAATGTGGGTATTAAGCCATTAATTTGTAAGGGATTGCTTACATGAAGAGATTTTGCGTTATTTTGGTGCGGGATTTTATTCAAGGATTGTGGCATTAGCTATTCACCTACTTGGTGGAACTCTATATAATCGCACCTCTTCTGTGCCGGGGTGGCGGAACTGGTAGACGCGCCGGATTCAAAATCCGGTTCCTTTACGGGAGTGCCGGTTCGATTCCGGCCCTCGGTACCATAG
>JAESSY010000080.1 GCA_016763855.1 Pseudomonadales bacterium | reverse complement strand
GTGGTTGATTTACGTTGGTTGGTGCCGCTTAGCGAGTCTGCCATTGTTGAAGAAGTTAATAAATGTGAATCAGTTCTTATTGTAGATGAATGTCGGCAATCCGGTTCGGTAAGTGAAGCCTTAATCACATTGTTGGTTGAAAAAAGAATCAATATCCCGATGGCAAGAGTTTGTGCTAAGGATTCTTTTATCCCTATTGGTACTGCGGCTACATTGACCTTGCCTAATGTAGAAGAAATTATGCTTAAGGTGCAATCTCTCGTAGAGACTGTCAAAGAGAGCGTGTCAACATGAGTAAACAAACTGCAGTTGTTATTTGTCCAGGGCGGGGTACCTATAATCAAGGTGAACTGGGTTATCTCAGTCGGTATCACAATATTGGTAGCGTTAAATGCGACAAGGAAATTTCCAATTTTATTGAGGCCATTGATCAAGCGCGAGAGCAAGCCAGTCAAATTACGGTTAGTGACCTCGATAAATCAGAAAAGTATCGATCTCGAATCCATGGCACTGGAGATAATGCATCTGCGCTGATATATGCTTGTGCAATGTCTGATTTAAAAAAAATTAATCGAGACAAGTATGACATTGTTGCGGTGACAGGAAATTCTATGGGTTGGTATCTGGCACTTGCCTCTGCTGGGGTGTTGCAGGGTAATGCAGGTTTTGATGTGGTCAATACTATGGGCACTTTGATGCATACCGATGGCGTAGGTGGTCAGGTGATATACCCGCTGGTTGATTCAAATTGGCAATATGACCCTTCCCTAGCTGCACTTTGTGATCAGCTTGTTGATGATCTCAATCAGAATGAGAATATTCAAATAGCGATTTCGATTGAACTGGGGGGTATGAGAGTTCTGGCTGCAAATGATGAGGGCATAAAAGCTTTGTTAGAAAAACTCCCGCCTCAACAAGATCGGTTTCCTTTTCAGTTGCATCACCACAGTGCCTTTCACAGCAGTATTCTCAAGCACATTCCTGAGATTGCACTAACGAGGCTCAGTAAGGATTTATTTCAATCAGTAAAAATTCCTTTAGTGGATGGTCAAGGTGAAATATGGCGGAAGGGCACTTTAGATTTGAATGAACTGTATGAATATACCTTTAACCAGCAAGTTACCGAGACTTATAATTTTAGTTCGGCTATCGAAGTCTGCGTTAAAGAATTTTCACCTGAAAAACTGATCGTATTGGGGCCTGGTTCAACATTGGGGCCACCCGTCGCACAAAAACTGATTGACTTGTCATGGATGGGGCTGGATTCAAAAGAGCGCTTTATTAGTGAACAAAAAGAAAATCCTTTTCTACTCAGTATGGGGATAGCAGAGCAGCGAGCCCATGTCATTTAAGGCGTCCTTTCGGCGCTATTCCTCTCTAAGAAGAGGCCTGGTGAGGCAGGTTGGACCGCCTTCGCCTTTCCTGCTAATTTCATCGCCTTTATAAAGAAGCATTTCACAACCCGCGTCTTCTAGCCTTTTACAGGTTAGGGGGAGTTTATCCAACATGATAATCCGTCGTGGGCCTATCGCCAGTACATTGCACGCCATATCAAGAAACTCGGATTCAGCCACCTCCACAAATTTCAATCCTAAGGTTTTTAACCATTTAAGAAAGGCGGAAGGCATGAGCGGTCTGTAAATTAGGGCTAAATCACTATCCAGTGGTGAAATCATACTCATTAAATGGAAAACGTCATCAGGGTGATCAGGCGCAGGTAAGGGTACAACATGTAATTCTACTTTTGGTCCAAGTAGGGCTTTCAATTGATCTATTCCCGATTGATTGGTTCTGGGTCCAAGTCCCACAGCAGCATTGTGTTTGTCTAACCAAATGAAATCTCCGCCCTCTAGCGTGCCAGGTGCAACTATCTCTCCATGGATCTTTAAGCCTAACATTCTGCTATTAATTTCTGGCTCAGATTGACGTCCAGACCGACCCATACGGCAAAGTATTATTCCTTTTGGAGAAATAATCAGTGCATCTCTCGTATAGATACTGTCTAGTGTTAAGGCTTCACTTCCACCTAGGTGATTTAATTTTATGCCTGCAGATTCAAAGAGGGATATTAGATTCGCGTATTCGTTCATTGCGTCTTGAAATGATGGTTTTGAATGAAAACGGAGCGCCTGCCATTGTTGTTCCAAACGGTTTGTATTTACAAAAGCGTTCTCGACGTTTCTTATAGCAATGACCTTTAAAGTACTGTATTCGTTGAATTGGTCCAATAGTTCGATCCTCACTTATCTTTCTAGATTTTCTGATTATTGAGGATAACATTGCAGTCCAAGAATTGGCTGTAGATATGATGACCTGATTATAACCAATGTGGTCATGCCCGAATTGAAAAATTTGTCATTTATAGCCTTACTAGCCAATTTGTTGCTTGGTTTTATTAGCATCTCCCCTACGGCGACCTAAGGAAATTCTTCGGTCAGGAACTATAGCGCCGGGTCTGGGTGGTCGACGAGTTCGTATTCTACGCTCACCTTTTCTTCGGTCCACAAAGTCAGGATCATTGGTTGGATCATTTTTATCAGGCACTTCTGCTATTGCGCATTCGCAACCAGTATCAGCAATCTTAATGGCAAAATTCATTGCTTCTTGTTCGTTCATTCCTGATTTAATAACAATTTCTTTTCCTGTGAATAGCTTGTTAACTTTAGCATCGGAAAGGCGAAATAGTTTTTGAAAATTCTTTTTACTTGTTTTTAGATCATATTCGCCGGTTAGTGCGCCGGAAAATACGATTTGAAGAAGTTCTGGCATAAGTCTGCTTTTGAGTTGTTATTACGTGTAAGATTATTTGATCGATGAACTAAGGTCAATTCCCGATATATGCCTAAATTGAACCGATCTCGAGCTAGATGGAGTATTGTAATCGTTAGAATACTGATTCTTGGGTAACAAATGCACTATAATTTGAAACTTCATAATGGGAAATAGATCGATCTTCATACATGTCTATTAACTCTACCCTAAATGTTTTAAAGCGAACAATCTACCAAGGTCTTTCTGAGCTCTTGCAAGATACGCGGTATCACTTTTGGATGCTTCAATTGCTGGGCTGGACGGGCTGGATTACACTATTTGCGATTAGAGATGTTTATTGGGGGCAACCCTTTGAGAGAATTTCTTTGCTCGTAGTTAATGCAATAGCAGGTTTTTTTCTGACAAGTATGCTGAGGCTTTTCTATCAGGCGATCTGGGAAAGATCGGTTCTCATTCGTGTCACCGGTATTTTGACCGGGTCTTATTTGATAGCAGCTATTTGGCAACCGATCAAGAACTATATCCAGTTTGTTTATTACGCAGATTTTTCTGCCGTTGAAAAACATGGCGAGATAGCCTATTTCAATGGCATCATTGGTTATTCTTACTTTTTGATTCTTGGATGGAGTAGCTTATATTACGGACTTAAGTTCTATCGTCTACTACAGTCTGAAAGACAAAAAAGTATCAAGGCAGAATTAATGGCCCATGAAGCTCAGCTTCGAATGTTGAGATATCAACTAAATCCCCATTTTCTATTCAATACTTTGAACGCCATATCTACGCTAATTCTTGAAAAAGACACTGCTACCGCAAATCAAATGGTCAGTAAGTTAAGTAATTTTTTAAGGTATTCTCTTGATAAGGATCCAATACAGAAAGTCGATCTCAATCATGAAATAAACACAATGAAATTATATCTTGAGATAGAACAAGTGCGATTCGAAGATAGACTTACAGTAAATATCAATGTCGAACAACCCGCTGGATTAGCCTTGGTACCAAGCTTAATTTTACAACCTTTGGTTGAGAACTCGATTAAGCATGCCATTGCACCTAGGATGGACGGGGGGACAATCAGTATTAATGCGAAAGTTCATGCAGGTGATTTATTACTGGAGATATCCGATGACGGACATGGTTTAGGTTTACAACCTGGCGAAAAACCGAATTTTTCAGGTGTTGGATTAGCTAATACAGTAGAAAGATTGGAAGAATTATATGGTAAAGCTCAACACTGTAAATTTTTACCCGTCTTACCTAAAGGCTTGAAAGTTGAAATTAGAATTCCTCTTGAGTTCGAAGACACTAGAGTCAAGACTGAGCAAGCGCAAAAAAATGGTCCGAAGATTAGAGAATAAATTTAGAGAAGGTTAAACTCATGAGAGTAATTATCGTAGATGATGAGGCCCTAGCTCGCAGAGGATTGCGACTGAGATTAGCGTCTATTGCGGATGTAGAAATAGTAGCAGAGTGTGCTAATGGGGTCGAAGCTCTCCGTGCAGTGGTGGAGTATCAACCTGATCTCATTTTTTTGGATATTCAAGTGCCTGAAATGAGTGGCTTTGACGTTGTTAGCAACCTTCAGCAAGATAATATGCCGCTGATAATTTTTGTTACGGCATTCGATCAATACGCAGTAGAGGCATTTGACATTCATGCCGTTGACTATTTATTAAAGCCGATTGATGAAGAGAGATTAGTAGAGTCAATTGCTCGAGTGAGAAACCACCTGTCACAAAATGGCGCTGTGACAGATAAACAACGTCTTCTTGAATTAGTGATTAGTATTACCGGTAAAACTGAAGGTTCTATCAGTCAATTACTCAAAGATCACACGGGATCTCAATCCTTTCCTGATCGATTGGCAATTAAAGATGCTGGAGAGACAACATTAGTCAAGACTCAAGAAATCGATTGGATTGATGCAGCAGGTGATTACATGTGTGTACATGCAAATAATCAGACGCATATCATGAGAATAACGATGAAAGAACTTGAGGCCCAACTAGATCCGGTGATATTCCAACGCGTTCATCGTAGTACTATCGTCAATTTGGAGCGCGTAACTAAAGTATGCTCTCATATGAACGGAGAGTTTTATCTAGAGCTATCAAACGGAAATTCTGTCAAGATGAGTCGATCCTATAAAGGAAAAGTGAAACACTTTTTCTAGGAAGGTTGGTATCTCCATAAATATCTGACATCTGATACCTGATATTAAAAAGAGAAGAGATTTGTCAAAATCTTCATCAAGTAACTAAGTGATTGTTTGGGAGTGGAGATGGATATCGAAGTTCTAAAAGTGTGAATCATGTAAGCGCCGACTGGCTCACGCGAGTCCTAAAAGCAAGACACCTAATTACTTCTTCAGTGACAGAAGTTAAGGTTGAAAAATTTGGGGAAGGTGTCGGATTGATGGCAGAGCTTGCGCGTCTGACCTTGGTTTATGAAGCCCCCGAAACATTCTCCAATACACTAGTTCTAAAGTGCGCAGCCCAAAATGAAAATCGACAAGTCGCGCTTGTCCTCGATTTTTATAATCGAGAGGTTGATTTCTACAAAAAGGTAGGACCGAAGAGTGGGATTAAAACTCCTGATGTCTATTTTGGTGGTGTCGATAATGCCACTTACGATCATGTGATATTAATGCAAGATTTAGGCACTTTTTCTCCAACAGATCAGCTAGTGGGTGCGACCGAAGATGAAGCATTTTCTGCTATTGAGTTAATTTCCGGCCTCCATGCAAAATACTGGGGTAGAGTGAGTAATGAATCCTGGATGTATCAGTTTATGTCTGCTAAAGAGGCTGCAAAATTAAGAGACATGTTGTATTTACCCTCTCTTGATGCCACATTTGAAAAATTCTCATCTAACCTTAACGATAAGACAAGGAAAATTTGTCAGCATGTTGGTGAACATTATCCAAGATTTTGGGTAGATAAGATAAGCAAGGTTGAAACATTTATTCATGGGGATTACCGTCAGGATAACTTTTTCTATCCTCAGGATGGCTCGGAGACCGTTGTCATGGATTGGCAAATTTCCGGTAGAGGTAAAGGAATTTTCGATGTCACTTATTTTATTTGCCAAAGTCTAAGATCTGAATTGAGACGTCAAATAGAACAGGAACTCATCAGGCATTGGGTGGATAAATTATCTAAGGCTGGTGTAAAGAATTATGATTTTGATGTGGCCTATAGTGATTATCGGCACCTTGTTTTAGCTTGTCTTGTTTATCCTATGACAGTTTGCGGTTCTCTGGACCCCTCTAACGAGCGAGGACGAGCACTGGGTGAGACTATGTTAACTAGAAATCTGCAAGCTATTGAAGAGCTAAATTGCACGGAACTTTTTTAGGATCATAAGACTGAAAATGCCAGGTTGGTGTTGTAGGCGATATAGCCAAGCAAAAGAACACAGCCTTCCCATCTGTTTATCATGCCTTTCCCCGTTCTAAGAAAACTGTAGCCCATAATAAAAAGTGCGATTGTTAATGCTGCCATCACAGGAAAATCGCGTACTAATACCGCGTTTTCCAGAGAGGAGGGTGAGATGGTCGCAGAGATACCGAGGACAATGGTGGTGTTGAACATATTCGAACCGATAATATTTCCGAGTGCTAGCTCATGTTCATTCTTTCTAACGGCAGCGATTGATGATGCTAATTCAGGAAGGGATGTCCCTACCGCGACAATCGTAAGCCCAATGATAAGATCGCTAATGCCAAAATATTGAGCGATTTCGACGCCCCCCCAGACGAGGAGCTGAGAACTGATGACCAGAAATAGGAGTCCAAGGGCAGTGAATAGAATAGCCTGCTTTAGTTCTATAACGTCATTCAGTTCTTGAGCCATGATTTCTCCAAGATGATCTTTTTCCGTTTTCAGTCCAGCGTAAATCGACCAGGCCATCAAGCAGAAAAATGTACCGATCAGGATATATCCATCGATTCGATCCAAGCTACCATCGCTATATAGAAGTACGGCTAACAGCGTCGTTATAGCGATGAGAAAGGGCAACTCTCTTTGGAGAACAGATGAGCAGACTGCGAGAGGGCTTATCATTGCTGTCAGGCCAAGAATAAGGGCAATATTGGTGATGTTCGACCCTACTGCATTTCCCAGTGCAAGGCCTGGATTCCCTTTTAATGAAGAGAGTGCGGAGATCACCATTTCAGGCATGGAACTGCCAAATCCAATGACGAGCATTCCGATGAGTAGTGGCGGCCAATTGAATCTTGCTGCAGTAGCAGATGCACCTTCAACAAATTTATCTGCACTGTAGACGAGCATGATAATACCGCCTACAACAGCGAGCAGTGGCCAGAGCATCAAAACTTCCTACGGGAAAAATTGGATTATACCCGTTGATCAGCTTAGTGGATACTGAGCAACCTTAGATAACTTCCTTGACTGTATGATTCTTTGGTCTTTGCTACGCCAGAGTGCTTCCAGTTCGCTATTTATATCAATAAATTCATTCATATGATGTTCGTCAATATGAACTTTTATTGTCTTTAGCTTACCACTCAAACATTGCCAAAAGCTGAGCTGATCGTTGGGGTAAATCAAAGTGATATCGAGAATTTTGGCTTCGGGGAGATTATCCATCATTATCTTCAAACCGCCACTTCTGGGTTTGAGTAATACTTCATAAGGAGAGTTTTGCTCAGCTTTTTTCTTCTTAGTAAATCGAGTCCCTTCAACAAAGTTGAGCAGTGCCACTGGGCTTTCTCGAAGTTGGATGGCAGCAGAGGCAACAGAGTCATAGTCTAACCTTCGCTTTACTTTGTCTGCACTACGGTTCAGCAAAGGGAAGTTTAAAGCGAGGCAAATCCAGCCGATAACGGGTACATAGACTAGGGCGCGTTTGACGAGAAATTTAAGCAGAGGTCCTTTTCCGGTTACTGCAGATTGAAGAATGAAAATATCGAACCATGACTGATGGTTGCTAATAACAAGTAGTTTCTCGTTTCTATTTGAGGGGGGGTGGCCGCTGATCTCTATGTTGAGACCTAATATGTTTTCTAACCAAAAGGTATCTATTCTCACGGCGGCTCGATAAATCCGATCAATTAGATTTCTACATCTTATTTTGACTATCTTGAAAGGTATTATCGACCCTATTATGGCAGTCAACACGAGAGGACTTATCCAAAACAATAAGTTAATGATAATAAATGTCAAGGAAACTGCGCTGATAATATGAGGGGAAATTGATCACTCCCAAGATTAAAGTTTATGTCAGATGTGACAAATTTTAAAATTCATTTGTGTAATTTTTAACTCTTTATTTCTTTAAGGTAAAGATTAGTTAAAGTTAGTAGATAGAATACCGGATAGTAACACTTGTTTGTCACTCTAAATACTGAAGGTAAGCGCTAAACATGGGTAATCAGATTTTTTTAAGCTCAATCTTCATCTTCGCTCTTACATGGGCCGAATTTTCTGTTGCTGAATCGATTGTTAGTCAGCAGATAAATACTAATGCAGGTTCAACTGAAATTCCAACGCCCCAACAGCTGATAGATTCTGATAGTGATAAAGATAACTGGCTAAATCATGGCCGTACTTATTCAGAAAAAAGACAATCTCCCTTGACTCAGATTACACCTAAAAATATTCCTAATTTAGGACTAGCTTGGTTTTTTGACACAGGTACGCGTCGAGGATTAGAAGCTTCTCCAATAGTGGTTGATGGAATTATTTATACCACGGGTTCATGGAGTAAGGTATTTGCTAACAATGCTGTTAGTGGCGAGTTACTTTGGTCTTATGATCCGAAAGTACCCAAATCATGGGGAGTAAACGCATGTTGTGATGTTGTGAATAGAGGTGTAGCGGTGCAGGGAAATAGTATTTTTCTCGGCACCATTGATGGTCGTTTGATTGCTTTGAATCGTCACACGGGCGAAACAATTTGGGATAAATTAACGATTGATAATTCGAAACCTTATACCATTACGGGTGCACCTCGAGTCGTCAATAACACAGTTGTCATTGGCAATGGTGGTGCGGAATATGGCGTCAGAGGTTACGTCTCTGCTTATGATGTCGATACTGGTGAGATGGTTTGGCGTTTCTACACCGTCCCTGGGGATCCTGCATTACCGCCTGAATCTGCTGCAATGGTAAAGGCAGCAAAAACTTGGACAGGAGATCTATTCTACAAGGTTGGAGGTGGCGGCACCGTATGGGATTCCATGGCCTTTGATCCGGAACTCAATTTACTTTATATCGGTGTAGGAAATGGTTCCCCCTGGAATAGAGCCCTTAGGAGTCCAGGTGGTGGCGACAATCTGTTTCTTTCCAGTATTGTGGCATTGAACGCAAGTTCTGGTGAATATGTTTGGCATTACCAGACCACACCTGCTGATAACTGGGACTACACAGCAACCCAGCACATGATTTTGACGGATCTAAAGATCCATGGTGAGAATCGACGTGTCATTATGCAAGCGCCCAAGAATGGTTTTTTTTATGTTCTTGATAGAAGAAATGGTGAATTGATATCTGCAGAAAACTATATACCTATTAACTGGGCTAGCCATGTCGATGTTGAATCAGGTAGGCCGGTTGAAACTGAGATTGCTGACTATCGATTCGAAGTTCAAATGACCAAACCTGCGCCCTTTGGAGGACACAATTGGCAACCCATGGCGTTCAACGAGGAAACAGGTCTTGTCTACATTCCCGCTATGGAAAATGTCGCTCCCTATTC
>JAESSY010000001.1 GCA_016763855.1 Pseudomonadales bacterium | reverse complement strand
TTTTTAAAAACAAACTTCGCGCTATAAACCCGTTTCTTTAAACCACTTGGTAAATCATCATTCCCATACCAATCAAACCGCCAAAATAGGCCAATGATCGCAATACTGTAATGCCCGCAAGGTACAAGAGCGCATGAGAAACCTGAGAATAGAAAAATACTAAGGCACCCAAAGCACTCATCTCTCCGCTATTACCTGATGTTTGAACGATTAGTACAATGCAGGCAAATGGCAGCAGGTTCTCAGCCATATTCTGAACCGCACGACTTGCTCGATCACCCCAAGCTGCCGCATCTGTCGGATTATCACTACGGTTACTCAACCCCCAGCCTAATCCATTTCTGACGTCCGCTTCCATGGCAGGCAGCAGTATTTGGATGATGTAGAGTACAGTGGAAAAAAGTAACATTTCTAGTTCAGTGCTTAAGGATGTCATTGTGATACCTCTTTAGATTAGTTTTTAGTAATTTTTATAGTATTTGCATTGCACTAAGAAACACCCAGAACAAAGACAATAAATACAGCCGGGGGCACCAAGAATCGAATTAGAATGTGCCATAATTTAAACAAGCCACCTTCACCCATGTCCAACTCTTCGATAGCGATATTCTTGTCAACGACCCACCCGGCAAAAATGGCAATATGTAAACCGCCGAGGGGTAACAAAATCTGATTAGAAAAATAGTCTACTACACCATTAATATCCTTTCCGGCAATCGTATAGGAAGAAAGTTCATTATAACCCAACATGCTAAAAATACTAAGAGATGCGATAGTACCTAAAATCAGCATGGCGCTTTTATGCCTTGAGTACTCTTTCTTTTCTTCTAACCATTGAGTAAGAGGTTCAATCAAACCCACCATTGAGGTGATTGCAGCAACAGATAAAAGAAGAAAAAATAGTACACTAACCAGATGACCTCCTGGCATTTGAGCAAAGGCGACGGGTAGGGTTTGGAAGATCAATCCCGGCCCACCTGCTGGATCAAGACCATTATTAAAGACCGCAGGAAAGATGACTAAACCTGCCAACAAGGCCACTAGTGTATCTGCCACTATAATGATTAAAACGGATTTTCCAATCGAAATTTCCTTTGGTAGATAAGCCCCAAAGGTCATCATACCGGCCATTGCGACCCCAATTGAAAAGAATGCCTGACCGATGGCTGCCAACATGACGTCCGCATTAATTTTACTAAAATCGGCGGTAAAGAGATAATCAATCGCTTCCTTAAAGCCCCCAACCACCATATTGTACATCACAAGGCCAAGCATCAAGATGAACAAGACAGGCATCAATACCACAACGGCCCTTTCAATTCCTTTCTGTAAGCCGGCATAAATAATTGACCCTGTAAACACTAAAGCTAATAAGGTCCAAAATACCATGCCACCAGCATCCGAAAGTAGCACATCAAATGTGTTCGTTGCACTCGCTGCATCAACCCCGACAAAACCCGTAAACACTGCTTGATACAGATAGCTCAGAACCCAACCTGCCACAACACAGTAAGTGATCATGATCAAGAAAGCAGCAGACATATTCATAACGCCAACCCACTGCCAATGCTCGCTTCTACCTGATTCCTTCGCAACATGCCGTAGAGAACCGGGTGGTGTCATCCTGCCCCGACGACCGATCATTAATTCAGCCATTAAGATAGGCACACCGATTGCAAATATACAGACTAGATATACCAATACAAAAGCAGCACCGCCATTTTCACCGGTCACATAAGGAAAACGCCAAATATTACCTAAACCAACTGCAAAACCAATCGAGGCCATGAGAAATGCAAAGCGGGAAGTCCATGCGGGACTAGACCCTTCCGATGTGGAAACATGCATAGTTAAATCCTGAATTTCTTCTTATTAGTGTGTGGATCATAACAATATTTGTGAACATTACTATTTCAAATTGGCGCCCAATAAAAAGGCCCAAAATATTGCTATATCTGGGCCTTTTTAGCAGAAACACTTCTAATTTCTATCTGGTGACGGTACATACAAATAGTACCTATAGACAGCGCTATTGAAATAACGCGTTTAAAGTTGCACTCGGTCTCATCGCCTTCTCCATCTTTTCTGGATCCGGATGGTAATATCCACCCAATTCTACTGGATTGCCCTGAATATCTATTAACTCTGCAAGAATTGCTTTTTCGTTATTAACCAGCGATGTGGCAAGTTCCGCAAAAATAGACTGTAACTCTGGATCTTCACTTTGATTAGCAACTGCTTCTGCCCAATAACGCGCAAGATAATAGTGGCTCCCTCTATTATCTAACTCTCCAGTCTTTCGAGAGGGAGATTGATTATTATCCAGTAGCTTTCCTGTCGCCAGGTCGAGGGTCGTTGCCAGTATTTTGGCTTTACTATTATTTGTTTTATCGGCTACATCCTCCAACGAAACAGCCAAGGCAAGAAACTCTCCGAGAGAGTCCCATCTTAAATGGTTTTCAGCAACAAACTGTTGAACGTGTTTCGGAGCTGAACCACCCGCACCTGTTTCAAACAATCCACCACCTTTCATCAAAGGAACAATGGACAACATCTTGGCACTAGTTCCCAGCTCTAGAATAGGAAATAGGTCAGTCAAATAGTCACGCAGAACATTACCTGTAACAGAAATTGTATCTTCACCGTGCCGTAATCTTTCCATGGTATAGCGAATGGCAATATCCAGCGACATGATCTTAATATCCAAACCTTCCGTATCATGATCCTTCAGGTAGGTATTAACCTTTTTGATCATATTGGCATCATGGGCACGGTATTCGTCTAACCAGAATACAATGGGGATTCCAGAAGCTCTTGATCGGTTCACAGCCAATTTAACCCAATCTCTTATAGGAGCATCTTTTACTTGGCACATACGCCATATATCGCCTGTCTCAAGACCATCGTGCTGAAGCAAGACTTCTCCGTTTTCGTCAACAACTTTCATGCAACCATCCACCGGTAGCTCGAAAGTTTTATCATGAGAACCATATTCTTCTGCTTTCTGGGCCATCAATCCAACGTTTTGAACCGTCCCCATTTTAGTGGGGTCAAAGGCATCGTGATGCTTACAGTAGTTAATCACTTCCTGGTAAATAGTCGCATAACAACTATCAGGGATAATGGCCTTAGTATCTTTAAGTTTTCCATCTGTGCCCCACATCTTGCCGCCGAGTCTAATCATTGCCGGCATGGATGCATCAACGATAACATCACTGGGAACATGCAGGTTGGTAATACCGCGGTCAGAATCCACCATCGCAGATTCTGGTCGATTTTCGTAACAAGCCCGTAGATCAGCTTCAACCTCATTCCTATCTGAAAATGATAAAGTCGCAACCTTCTCATAAACACTGGCAAGACCCGTCGTTGGATTTACACCTAGCTTCTTAAATGTTTCCGCATGTTTTTCAAAAGCAGATTTATAATACACAGAGACGGCATGACCAAAAATGATGGGATCAGAAACTTTCATCATCGTCGCTTTTAGGTGCAATGACATGAGTAATCCTGCATTTTTTGCCCCTTCCATTTCCTCTTCAAAAAATGTTCGAAGTGCTCGGACGCTCATAAAGGTTGAATCAATGATCTCATCTTTCAATACAGGAACTGCATCTTTTAATATGGTCACATTGCCATCTTTATCATGTAATTCGATTTTAAGTGTTGCATCTCTATCCATCACTACGGATTGTTCACCGTGATAGAAATCACCCGTTCTCATATGTGCAACGTGAGTTCGAGAGGCTTGGCTCCATTTCCCCATGGAATGGGGATGCTTACGTGCAAAATTCTTTACTGCTTCCGGCGCACGTCTATCTGAGTTTCCTTCCCGGAGAACTGGGTTTACAGCACTACCAAGTGCAGAAGAATAGCTGTTGCGAATCTTTTTTTCTTCATCAGTACCGGGGCCTTCTGGGAAATCAGGAAGATCAAACCCTTGACTCTGTAATTCTGTAATCGCAGCGATTAGCTGTGGAATCGAAGCACTGACATTAGGCAATTTAATTATATTTGTAGATGCATCGCTTGTTAGATCACCCAAAATTTTCAAAGCATCAGGCACTTTCTGATCATCCTTAAGACGTTCAGGAAATGCTGCCAATATTCTAGCGGCCAAGGAAATGTCGCTGAGCTCAACTTCGACATCAGCTGCTGAAGTAAATTTCCTGATAATAGGTAAAAATGAATAGGTAGCAAGCGCTGGGGCTTCATCGGTGTGGGTATAGATTATCTTCGAGTTCGTCATATTTTTCCCAAATTTTATGATTCAGTGGAATGTAATTGGCAGGATAACCAATTGGGATCTTGCAAAGGCTTTTGGCCAATTAAGTTCCCTGGACATCAGATTTCGAGACGACAGTATACTAAAAAGCACTGGATGAGTGTAGATTCTATTTAACTTGCAAACTATCCCCTACTGAAAGCAGTCCCGCATTTTCTGCGTGCAGATACATGCCAAATAGAATACCCCCAGCATAGTGGTTTTCCCTTTTTCTATATTTGCTTAAGGTACGCAGAGGTTCTTTCCCGCGTTCTCCAGTCTCCTGATCAGTTGTTGTGACAATACATCTTTCACAGACCGCGATACGCGTAAGATTGGCATCCGGGAACCGGAACTCAGAAAATGTATCCTCTTCAAAAGCTGACAAGCCAGACACAACAACATTTGCCCTAAATCGATCCATTGGAATGGCTATCGCTAATCTGGAATTCAGCTCTGCTAAAGATCCTATATTGGTTAATAACAAAGGGGCAGCATCAACAAATTTGGATTGTTTTTGTTTATGAATGCTTGCGAATTCTTCCAAAGGAATATTCCAGTCGATTGGCTTCTCCATTTTTACCAATTCGAACTGACCTCCTAATGCATCAGACAGCCAGTCTGAAATTTTATTGGCCTTTATAATGGATATCTTCTCCCCCAGCATGCTGAGAGTAGAGATTGATCCAGGCTCATCTGTGCTAATTGAAAAAGAATCTTTGCCAGGGAAAGATAATTCTAGGGTGTTCCCATCTGTGTAAACGGCACTGAGTTTAACCAATACCGGAACCTGGTTCTGATTGATACGATTACCATCCAGCAACAAGGCATACTCCCGATCACCAACAAGACCCATAGGGGTAACTTGAATTTTATCGACAGATACGCCTCGACAACCTTTAACCGGGTAGATAAATAATTGTTCAATTTTGATCATTGACACATTATCAGTATAAAGGTCTGCAAACACAATGAACCATTACGCTAACAAATAAATAATTCGATATGAGCTTCGCTTATTTAATCGTAAATGAAAATTTTTGACTAAGCCCAAGAGAAAGTGTTTTTCGATCTGAACCACCATCAAAATCTATTGCGCTATAGACCAAGGATACAACGGTTTTTAACGGCAATTTATAGAAGGCACCGAGGCTATAACCATCACCATCTGCAATCACACTAACATTTTCCACTCTGCCGTAAGCGCCAGCAAAATGGAGTTTATCGTTGTGTTGATAAATTGAAGACACATTCTGATAATCTTGTTTTTCTGCTTTGTCGATATCAAGAGATTCGATAGATGCACTCACAGTCCACTGCCCGAACTGAGAACTTGCATGTAACCTTAACGCCTTACTTCCTGGTGTACTCTTAGCGATTACGTTGGTATCACCCACATTGACATATTGAATACCCATTGTTAAATACCTTGTTTTGTACAATCCACCCATGTTCACATTATGGTTGTTCTCATCGCTATCATCGAGAAATGCACCCGCATTAAAAGAAAAATCCGATAATGTAGGCGTTGAGGCTGTAGAATAACCCCTAAAACGCCACCCCTCTGCTATAATGTCTGTATGATTATCCTGTTGAGATTATACATGCCCCGTTTCAAAGACTATAACTATAGTCAGCACATCATGCTGACC
>JAESSY010000079.1 GCA_016763855.1 Pseudomonadales bacterium | reverse complement strand
TGACCAGATTTGTTTTTGTTGTAATGTCACTCGACTCATAATGAACTCCTGTGATTGGAGCGTTTATTATCAGGCCGGTAAATATAAAGGGATAGTACGCGGAGAAATTGGCGCTTACATTAAAACCATCTGCGATCAATTGCTTTTCAATGTCATTTTTATCATCAAGAAACACAATTGAATCGCCTTCGTTTTTTGAAGAATCGCTATCTGCAAGTTGTTTTTTCACACTTTCAACCACATTAGATTCCGCATCACTCAATATCAACCAAGGAATATTCAGTGATTCAGCAAAGCGTAAAAATGGCAGGTAATTTCCATATCCACCGACGCCCACAAAATCCAGCCCCATTTCCACAGGAGTTTTGCAGAAATATTTCTCAGCAAAAATAGGCAGTGCCTGCTCTTCCGTTTCACCTTCAAAAAACACAATCAACTTAGAAAAAAATATCTCACCTCGGCTATGAATCACCTGTCGATTAATCTTTCTAATCTCTTCGGAAGTCAAATTATCAATATCGATTTTTCCACAGCGAACTTGTTGACCTTTGTAGAAATTGCGTATTTGTTTAAGTTCCGCTGTTGCAGCAATGTAGGGTGAATGAGTAGAGATGATTTTTTGCCCAGCAATACTATTGATTTGACCATACAGCTTTTTCTGAGCATTGGGATGTAGATGGGCTTCAGGTTCTTCAATCGCTAGTATTGGATAGAATGCAGATTTTTCTTTTTCTGCATTCTTGAACAGCAAAGATATAAAAGACTTTAAAGTAAGCAGCGATGACCAGCTTCTTGTACCCATACCATGATATTCCATGGAAAAACTATCTTGGTTGTCACTGTAATAGATAGTCAAACCCTTATTCAAATCTCTTATCTTCTTGGTAAATGGCGTAATTTCTATCCCATCACTGTTTGTATCCATTGCCGAGTCCAAACCCTTTAAGGTGGATTTTATAGTGCTTAAAATTTCACTACTATTTACCGCCTTTTCATTTAAAGCGCTGATCTGTTTCTCTATCTCTTTTATATCCTCTGGTGAATACTCGATTTTTGATAGCATTTTCCCAAGGTAGGAGCTTCTAAGTTTTGTATCTTCTAAAATATCTCTTTGAGCGTCCATATAAAAAAATGGCAGTTCATCAAAATGAAAACCTAGTTGGCTCCCATTATCCGAATCAAACCAATTTTTGTTTTTTCCATAGAAAACACCCCATGTTTTCAAGATGCTTTGGTCTGTTTTAAAGCTGTTTTTGACGTGGTCGAAAGAGATTATCGTTCTAAGAGGGACAAAACTATTAATGCCATCATCTTGGATTCTATTTGTAGTAAAAAGCCTTTCCCATTCACCCGTAAACTCTGCACTCGGTTTTCCTTCTTTATCAATGGGGATTATTAATACATCAATAGTAATCTTATTCGCAGTGTTATTGCCCTGTATGAAAAAATCATCCTGACTGATAAACTGGCGACTGCCAAGTGCGAGTTGTAGCGCTTTCAAAAATGAGGTTTTGCCCGCATTATTCATGCCTGTTAATACCGTTATTTTATCAAGCTCAACCTCAATATTATTAAGCCCTCGAAAACCTGCGATACGAACCGATTTAATTAAAATACTCATGCCTCAACTTCCACAAAAGCCTTGAACTCGTTGATATAGGCTTGTTTATCTACATTGAATAATATTTCACTGGCGGGGTACGAGTAATCACCCATTGCAAATTCGCCAAAGGAATCATCCCACGATTCGTTAAACTCTTCTGCTTCCAGGTAATCCATTGAATCAGCAAGGGTTTCATGAGTCATTTTCAAGTGTTTGGTTTCGAAATTACGAATTAAGAAGACAGAAACCAGTTCTACTGTATCAATCAAAAACTCTCTTGTGAGTAAGTCCACTTTACTGTTGCGTTGTTTTATCTCCTCTAATGATTTGCCATGTGAGGTTAAGCCGATTTCATTTCTCAGTTCTCCCACCTGTTGCCCAATAGTCGCTAAAGCCGATGAAACCTGATTGACCAGATGACTATTGGCATAGCCCATTGATGAAAAAGCTTTTTTCAGCACGCTATTAATACTGGGAGTTACCCCTAATGGAACAGCGTTACGAGAACAAATCTCCTTACCAACAGTTTCCAGCAATGCTTTGGTATTTTCCAAGGAATGGCTAAAATCAATTTCGATATGGGTTTCTATACGCTCAATATAAGTCTCAAGCTCCGACCATCGTCCATATTCTTTGAGAACAGTTTTTAGCTTATCCATTGCTGGCTATCCTGACTTCGCCGCTCATGAGTTTAGGTAGCAGTGTATTGCGAATGGATTCTAGGGTGTGGATTTGATTACTATTGTTGAGGATTTTTTCAAAAAATGGAGTTACTTCACAGTTAAAATCTTGAATTACATTTTCTTTTGGCAGTAAAACTGAATGACCTTTAAACGTATTAGTTGTAATTGTATCAAAAACACTCCCATAAGCAGCTGATTGCAGCTCATCTACAGAGTGAGCGACCAGCAAATATGTGAAAAAATAAGTGTTAGGAAATCTAGGTTTTATCCCATAATTTGACTGGCTGAAAGCCATTGGTTCAGACAGCATACAATATTTTCCAACTGTTCCCCTAGCTGAAATCACCATAGCGTATTTAGGTAGCAACTTAGTAGAACTTTTGTCCAAACCTTTTTCTGTAATATATTTTTCTGATGTGATTATTATTCCTTTGTGGTTCGCAGTAATATCTCCACCTGAAAGCCAGTTAATCTTCCCATCCCAATATTCTAGTATTGATGTTTTTGGAGTCCCTCCCCCAACCAAGTCAATCGCGTCATATATGGTGAGTTCCTCCCAATCCTCCCGGGCTTCTTCCACAAACCACTGCCGAAAAAGCGTTTCAGCCATTTGTTCAAGTGTTTTGTTCTGGCGGTGGAGCAGATCGATTTTGTCATCCAAACTGCTTAATACTTCGGCTATGGTTTTTTGTTCGGGGAGGGATGGGTATGATATAGGAATACTTTTTAAGATTTCGGTATTAATTGATGGCATTGTTGCACCAACAGAGATATTAAAAATATATTCCCTAAACCTCTTTTGCTGAAAAAAATAACTAAGAAACCTTGAATCGACATCTTGAATTACTCTAACTCGTAGCATTCTGGATGAAAACATCCAGCCATTTTGCGGAGGTTTCACAAAAGCACTTAAATCAACAGAACCGACACGAGTAAAAATAATATCTCCTGATTGCAGTAAATATTTTGAAAGCCGTTCTTTGTCTTCATCTGTTACACTTGGATAATCAAATTCGGCTATCCTAAAACCGTTTATATGTTCAACGGTTATAACCGGTGTGCCGCCAGTTATGTATTGTTCATTTTTTAGCTGACTTCCAAAAGGCCCGGTCTGAATTTCTGCAACATCCTTTAAGTTACATTCCCGCCACTCACTCATCCCCAGCCTCCAGAATCTTCCGGAATTCTGCCTTATTCGGCAACACCGTCAAATACCGACTCGCGTAAATCTGCTCATTGTCTTCAGGCAAGGTCATTTCCACCAGTGCTTTGCTTTTATCTTTACAAAGAATAATACCCACCGTCGGGGTTTCATCGGCCTGTTTTTCAAAACGGTCAAAGTAGTTAACATACATCTGCATCTGCCCGATGTCTTGATGTTTTAACTCGCCAATTTTAAGGTCAATGATCACAAAGCATTTCAAAAGCGGTTATAAAATACCAAATCGACTTTAAAATGTTTTTCATCAATGGTGATTCTTTTTTGGCGACTAACAAAGGTAAAGCCTTTACCAAGCTCCAGCAAAAAATGTTCCAGCTTATCAATCAGTTTTTGTTCCAGTTCGCTTTCGCTGTAACTGGCTTGTTCAGGTAAGCCAACAAACTCTAAAATATAAGGGTCTTTGATTAAGTCATTAGCAGTTTGGATAATTTGCCCTTGTTTGGATAATTGTTTAACGGCAGATTGATCGGTACTTAAACGCAATCGTTCAAACAATCCACTATCAAACTGTCTTTTGAGTTCTCGTAGTGTCCAACTATTTTGAGTCGATTCTAATTCGTAAAAATCGCGTTCGTCTTTGTTACTGATTCTGGTTAAGAAAATATAATGTGACCAACTGAGTTGTGATTTCCGAGACACTGTCTCGGAAATCGGATAAGCCAGATAAAACTTGCGCATATTTTCAAGATTATCAACAGAAAACCCTTTGCCAAATTCTCTACCAAGTTCATCAGACAGGTTCTTTATCAGTCCTTTGCCGTATTCTGCTCTTGTTTTTCCGTGTTGTTCTTCTACGATGATTCGCTTGCCAATTTCCCAATAGGTTTGAGTCATTGTTGTATTGATGGCCTGATAGACACTGCTTCTGGCATGGTTTAAAAGAGATTTAATCTCGGCAACAAAAGTATTGTTAGCTGGCTGATTGCTCATTCCAAGCCTCCAATCGCTTCACAACACGATTTTTCAACAAAATGTTCATCTGCAATATGACTGTTTAAACCCGCTTCATTTTTAAAGTGGTCGAATTCGACCTGTTTAAAACTTTGAATTTTCCTAACCATCAATCTTCACCTTGGCTAAATTCTCCATAATCCGTTTGTTCAAAACCACTTCTTCTTTTAATTGAGCTTCAAATTCAGCTTTTAAACGGGTAAAACGTTCGCTAAAATCAAAGTCATCCTCTTCCACAGCCAAGCCCACATATCGCCCTGGGGTGAGTACATAATCCAGCTCTTTCACTCGTTCAATAGAGACGGCATTACAAAAACCTTTTACATCTTCATACTTATTTTCTGCGCGACCATCAAGGTTGCGCCAGTTGTGATAAGTACCAGCGATGGTTTGAATATCTTCTTCCGACAATTCACGGGTACGACGGTTAATTAAATGCCCCATATTTCTGGCATCTATAAAAAGAATCTCACCTGTTCGATTTCGCAGCCTTGAGCCATTTGAAAGCGTTCCGTTACGGCGGTTACGGCTCATAAACCATAAGGAAGCGGGAATTTGGGTGTTTAAAAATAGTTTGGCAGGCAGGTTAACAATGCAATCGACCAAACCAGCTTCCACCATTTCTTTTCTAATCGCCCCTTCGCCTGATGTTTTAGAAGTCAACGCTCCTTTTGCCAGTACAAAACCTGCTTGCCCGCTGGGGGCAAGATGATAGATAAAGTGCTGTATCCACGCATAGTTGGCATTACCGGTTGGCGGTGCGCCATATTGCCAGCGACCATCTTTACGCAGTAAATCACCACTCCAATCACTGACATTAAAGGGCGGGTTGGCGATAATATAATCGGCTTTGAGGTCTTTATGGGCATCGTTTAAAAACGAGCCTTCGTTATTCCATTTAACTTGCGAACTATCAATGCCGCGTATGGCAAGATTCATTTTTGCCAGTCGCCAAGTGGTCTGATTGCTTTCCTGCCCATAAATAGAAATATCATTGATTTTGCCTTGATGATCGGCAACAAATTTTTCTGATTGTACAAACATGCCGCCGGAACCACAGCAAGGGTCAAGTACCCTGCCTTTGTAGGGTTCGAGCATTTCAATCAACAATTCAACAACACTTCTAGGTGTATAAAACTGCCCCCCTTTTTTACCTTCGGCTAATGCAAATTCACCTAGAAAATATTCAAATACATGCCCTAGCACATCGGCACTGCGAGACTTGGCATCACCCAAGGCAATGTTACTAATCAGATCAATCAATTCGCCTAAACTGGTGGGGTCAAGATTCTGTCTTGCATAGACTTTAGGCAACACGCCTTTTAGTGAGGCGTTTTCTTTTTCAATGGCATCCATTGCCCCATCAACCGTTTTACCGATAGTGGGTTGTTTTGCGCTGGCTTGCAGTTTTTTCCAGCGTGCATCTTGCGGAACAAAAAAAACATTTTCAGCTTTGTATTCGTCTTTGTCTTCTGGGTCAGCGCCAGCCAATTTACCAGTAGAGGCACCTTCACCCATTTTTAGTGTCGCATATAGCTCCTCAAAGGCATCAGAAATGTATTTAAGAAAAATCAAGCCTAAAACCACATGCTTGTATTCAGCAGCATCAATATTTTTTCTCAGTTTATCTGCCGATTTCCAAAGCTGCTTTTCTAATGATTCTTCTTTTACTATTTTCTTCTTCGCCATTCTGGCTCCACTTATTTAGTTTACTACTGGCGGTGATTGTTTTAACGGCTAATACCATGCTTTGAGGCGCGCCATCAAATGGTGCATTCTAGAGAGCGCGACGAACTACAACAATTTTATGTGTACGCCCAAAAAAATGCGGTGAAAGTCACCTGTAAAATGGTCGCCATCCTTCGTGTTTATGGCGCTATTAGATGATAACTACTAGCGAATGGCAAGGGCTCGGCCGCGAGGTCTGGCATGAAGGAAACCGGATAAAAAACAGATAGCATCTGCAGGGAGTATGTCTGTAAGCAATTAAAAGCAGCTGATTTAGTCAGCCGACAACATAGAGCCTTGAGATCGTAGGCTAGATTTGATAGCCAGTTCGTGTAAATTTCATAGCGCCAGCGTTAACTACGCTATTGGCTAACTTTTCCCTTTGTCGGGTCAGCAAAGGACTTTCGCCGCAAAGTCATGCAGACACCACCGTATGTACTGAAATAGTGCCGCGGACGACACTGCGCGCCATATCTGGCGCGCAAAAAAAAGCGGCGTTAATCGCCGCTTAAAGGACAAGCTCGCTAAATTCGTTTTAAGTCTGTCTTCTTTTAATCATATCCTTCTCTTAATCATATTGATGGTTGAGGTCGTAGATTTGATCATCATGTCAATGGTCATTAACCCCACGACCTTGGCACGTGCCCTGTAATCAACTGTTTTTAAACGCGCTAGCTTACTCTCTAACTTTTGCAGTATTGGTTGCTGTTCTGACCAATATTTAAAGCGCGTGGATACCTTGCTGAGGTAAAAAATGCCACCTAGAAAAAACAAAACACCAGGAATAACGGGTATTATCAACCCTACTAATCCGACCATAAAACACAACACCGCAATGACCAGATAAACAAGTTTATGAGACACTTTTGCTTGATTTGCTGATGACATTCTTTCTAACTCCATTTTTTGATTACCCAGTTTCACAATTAGTCTTTGTCCTTAGCTTCTCGAATTCTTTGTTTCAATTCTTTGTAGCAGTAAGTATGCCAAATTGTAAGTAGTTGTTTTTATTATATTTAAACTTTCAAGATTTAGGCATATTGGTCATTTGCACCATCTAAGCCCTTAACGGCGGCAATCTTTGGCCTAATAAAAGTGTGAGCTAGTTCTCGTAACACCATAGCTTCTAGTATTATCATTACAATCATACAATCACACTGATCGAATATGGATACTCCCTCAGCCGAAGTAATTGATGCTGTTCTACGGGGTCATTACACTCCCCCAAAGCCCCCAGCAACATTTAAAGCATCGCCAAAGAATTTTTTGTCAGACTTAACTAAGCTAGCAAAGGAAGATAACGTTGACCCAATTTTGGTTTTACTTGAAAAACACTACCCCGATATTACATTAAGTGCTACGCAGCATGGGATTCTCGCCTTCATCGACGATAGTCTTTCCGAAATACTGGCGAAGACAGATGTAGATTTCAGAATCGAAACCCATATTCGTAATTTGGCACCGCTCATTGCACAGATTGCAATCGAAAAAACACCTGTGGCTATTATGGGACCACACCCATTGTTAAGCATTGTGGATTTATTGATTCAAAAGTGTCTTGGATGGAGCGAAGATTTAGGCATTCTCGGAGAACAATTCATCGATAAAACCGATGGGATTCTAAAAGAGTTTATCGCCGGAAAACTTTCCATATCAGATTGTGACACACAGTTAAGGACATTTTTTGACAAGGAACAAATTAACTACGACAAACGTGAATCTCAATTATGTGATGCTCAAATGCATGTATTTAATTCTCAAAAGGGTCGATTCATAGCAGCTGACACACTCAATAAATTGATGTTGGGTCAATCTCTTCCTTTGTTTATCATATTCATGTTTCAGGGCACTTGGTTTGCTTTTCTTCAGGACATCGTGAATGAATTTGGTGAAGAATCAGTAGAGTGGCAAGGAATATGCGAGATAAGTGCATCTATCATTTCTGCTATGCAGCACGGTCAGAACGAGACAGAGCAACTCAAGCTCATAAATCAGTTACCCAGTCAGATAGAGAAATTTACTCAAGCACTGGATTTCAAATTCAAATCTATAGAAAACTGCATGGAAGATGTCGTTACTGAATTTGAAGCAATAAAGAACAAGCAAGCTTCTCCGGCTTGTGATTTCGATCTGTTAACGCTTCATGAATCAACACCCATCACAAAGATCACTTTAATAGAAAGAATGAGCAAGCTTAAAAATGATCAATGGTTTCTCTTTGATGACAAAACGGAATCTGATGAAAAGGTTGCTCGATTAAAATTGATTCTAAACTGGCCAGAGACTCAAAAACTACTCTTTACGAATCATAATCGTAGAAAGGTCTTGGTCATGAGCTACGGAGAATTTTCCGATTACAACGCTAAAAATGTAATAAGCACAATCACTGCCTTACCTCACATATTTGAATCTATTCGTAGCACTCTCGCAAATATTATCCAACTGGTTCGCCAACAAAAAAATAAAGTCACGAAGGTGCAAGAAAAAAACCAACGTATAAAAATAAATAGAAACTATATAGATACTCGTAAGCTAGCAATGGAAACAACACTCCAAAAACAACAACAACGAGCGAAAATTAAATATCAAAGGGCACTCATTCTAAGAAAGAAGGCCAAAAAGAAAATTTTGTTAGCCCAGGACGCTGTTTCCAAATTAAATGTGGATGCATGGGTAAAACTACCCCTGATGGAAGGCGTGCTAACGCCCTGCCGCTTGGTCGCGATCGTTTCGGCAGTAAATACTTATATTTTCACAAATCGAGCAGGTATTAAGGTAGCAGAACATACAGCGTCTCAGCTGTCACAAATGATTGTTACAGAAAACAGTGAAATTCTGGATACTGGGGCTGAGTTTGAAAATGTTTTAGCAAACGTCATAACGGGTCTTAGAGAAGACAAAAATAAAAGCTATGACGAATTGTCTGGAACTCAGTAGCGATGTCTAACAGGCTGTCATGATCTAGAAAGAAGACGTGCTGTTGAACTGGCTTTCGCTAAAAGCTCTCCCTTTTCATTATGTAATTCACCTTCAATGAAGACTATCGTTCTACCCATTCTAACGATCCAACCCTTGGCAATATTAGTCCCTTGGGTCCCAGATTTCAAATACGTTACTTTTAATTCCAGCGTGGCAGGCGTAAATTTTTGATCACACTCTACCATCACGGCAATAGACATTGCATTGTCGAGCATTCCGGCAATAAATCCGCCTTGCACCACGCTACCTGAATGACAATGCTCATCTCCACTCGTAAATTCAACCGTAACAGATTGTCCATCACTGTTTAAATCCGTCACCCGACCTTGACCTAAAGTGGCCACACAAGGTGGTCGGTTGGCATTTAAAGCAGCCAATTTTTCTTGTTTATTCATTATTTTATAACATTCTCTGAAATTTATTTTTGACAGACAAAAGTCCGGAAATGGGGAGAACCCAATTGCACCTGCTCAAGCACTTTGAAGCCAGCTTCATTAAGTAACCACAGCCAGTCATCAATCGTATATTTATTGTGAGAGGGAAATAATTTGTACATTTGACTCTTGGCTTTTTCATATACTTCTTCTGGGACGTCTTCCAGCATACGATCAAGGTAATCTGGAAGCGGTCTTGCAACCCAATCGTGGAGGAGAAACACGCCTCCCGCTTTAAGGCATCTCTTGATTTCTGTCAGAATGGGAAGTGGTTCGGGTAAGACATGCAATACCGCCGCCATAACGAGCATGTCCACACTCTCATCTTTATGCGGAAGCGGCTTCTCAGTTATGTCCAGCACCTCGAAGTGCGGGGTTTCAGCTGCATATTTTACTTTATTTTGAGCATAAGAAATCATGACTTCTGTAATGTCATATCCAAACAAGTTCGCATTTTCATATCTTGATCGAATATCTCTTAATAGCAAGCCCGGCCCACAACCTAAATCAATGATCGTGGGGTTTTCACCTAACTTTTCATTTAACTTTTTTCCAAACAACAACGGCGCAACATGAGTGTCGAGGTATTGCCAAAATTCTTCATTAAATCGACCATCATGGCTCCTGATCATTCGGTCCAGTAAGTCTTGGTCGCTAACTTGAGCAATTTCTTGATGGGTTGCCATAAAATTCTTTCCTAAGGTGTTTCGATCGCTTGTCTAAGGTGTTCAATCCAAAATACCGTGCCTCCTGCAACGGCAACGGGTATCAAAATTAAATTCAACAATGGAATAGCGATTACAAAATAGATAATAATGCCAAATAACAATGACTGAAAAATATTGTCATTCATCCTAATGCGAAGTTCACTAAAGCTAATCTCGTTGTTGTCTGCTGCGTAGTCTGCGTATTGAACTGTCATCATCCAGGCACCAAATAATATCCATGCAAAGGGCGCGAGGGCATTTAGTCCAGGAATGAGCGATAGTATTATCAGTCCAAAAAGCCGAGGTAAAAAATAAGTGAGCTTACTGATTTCCCTGCCTATCGCTCTCGTTAGAATAACAATTAGATTCACGTTTGTGCTTTCTCTAATGCCCGTTAACCGCTCTTCTATTTTTTGTGACAACAAGGCGTTGAACGGAGACGAGATGATATTTGCAATGATGGAAAAACAATAAATAGAAAGTGCAAAGATGACGATTGCCGCTAAAAATCCAATCAAAGTAGAAATAAAGGATAGCCAGCCCGGTAACAATTCTTTAACGGCAAGTAGCCAAGCGTCATATTGAGAGAAACCGTAAGACATAACAACTGACAACACAATCGTGTTGATAATGACCGGTACAATGACGTATTGGCGTAAGCCCGGTTGGCGAACCAACTTAAATCCTTCAAAAAAACAATCGATGCCATTCATATCTGATCTCATACACGAATGATAACTTGTTTTATCTTTGAATGTTTTTCTTTGAATGTTTTTCGTCAATCATCATTGGCTATTTCTTTAAGTGATGAGAGTATCTCTCAATGATTAGGCATCAATCAAGTGTTAGTATCAGATCATCGAGTCATTAACAATGAGTATATAAAATGCAAAACTTTGAAGGTAAGGTCGCCGTCATCACAGGAGCCGCCAGCGGTATTGGTCTGGCCCTTACAGAAAAATGCCTTAGTCTCGGTATGTCCGTCGTCATGGCAGACATAGAGGAAGATGTATTGAATAAGGCTGCAGAAAAATTACAGGAAAGTGGTAAGAATAATATTCTTCCTGTAACAACTGACGTTTCTGTTTTAGAACAAATTGAAGTTTTAGCAAAGAAGGCAAACGAACATTTTGGCGCTGTCCACCTACTCTTCAACAACGCAGGAGTTGGCGGCGGTGGTAGCAGCTGGGACAGCACTCAAAAAGATTGGGAATGGGTTATCGGCGTCAACTTGTGGAGTGTTATTCACGGTATCAGAGTGTTTACACCGATCATGATTGAACAAGATACAGAATGCCACATTGTTAATACTGGACCTGTTGCCGGTCTGCTAGGTGGTATCACTAATGCCCCTTATTCCGTCACGAAACACGGGGTTGTTGCGTTAACGGAACATCTCTATAACGACTTGAAAAAGGAGGGTCTAAAAGTTGGGGCCTCAGTTCTCTGTCCAGGCTTCATCAATACCAACATTTTCGATAGTGGTCGTAACCGACCGAATAGCCTCGCTAATTTTGTAGAACCCCCTCCATTGACAGAAGAACAAGAATCGATGCGAGAGATGTTCAAACAAGTTCTCGAACAAGGCATGCCGCCAAATCAACTTGCAGATATTGTATTCGAAGGCATTAAAGCTGATCGACTCTATCTTCTGACCCATAGTGATTTTGATGAAGGCATCCTAAATAGAGCCAATAATATTACATCAGGCACCAATCCAGTCATAACCGACTTTACGGGAGAATAGACATGTTTATTGCAATGAATAGATTCAAAATTGCACTAGGCTTTGAAGCCGGATTCGAAAAAATATGGCGCGAACGAGATTCCTATCTTAATGATGTTGAAGGATTTCAATCCTTTTCATTGCTTAAAGGACCAGAGGCAGATGACCATGTATTATACGCATCACATACCATATGGGCGTCGAGAGAAGCTTTTACTGCCTGGACAGAGTCAACAAGTTTTCGCAAGGCCCATGCGCAGGCTTCAGCCCCAAAAGGAACCTATTTAGCCCATCCAAATTTGGAAACTTTTGAGAAGGTAGTTTAGCCCATAGTGCCATTGCAAGTAGGCTCGCCTCTAAATTGGCATTAGCCAGTGCCCACCCAGAAACTTAATTCAGCGAACTAGCTAACCTGCAGATAGTAATCTCCGACTGGTAATGAACGTATTCTCCTGCCGGTGATTCGATACAAAGCATTAACAATAGCGGGGGCGACACAGGGTAATCCAGGCTCTCCTATACCACCCCATTTATTTCCTCCAGATAGCAACCAATGTGTTTCCATGACGGGAGTTTCTTGCATTCTTACCATTTGATAGGTATCGAAATTATCTTCCTGAACGCGTCCTTTTTCTATTGTTATTTTTCCGTAAAGCGCGGCACTAATACCATAGATAATACCGCTCTCTATCTGCATTTCTGCAATTAAGGGGTTAACCAAGTTGCCACAGTCTACAACTGAAACAACTTTATGGACTTTTGCTTGCCCGTATTTATCCACAGAAACTTCTACTGCCTGGGCCACTATTGTTCCAAAACATTCATGTATTGCCATTCCTCTGGCGTGACCTCTTGGCAAAGGTTTACTCCAACTAGATTTTTCTTCCAATTCGTCCAGCACATCCAACAAATCTTTACGGTGAGCCAGAAGTTTTTTTCGATACTTAAGTGGGTCCATCTTAGCTTCAGTCGCCATTTCATCCATAAAACATTCCATCGCAAAGGCATTTTGGGAACTACCCACTGAACGCCACCACCAACTGGTTATGTGTGTATTTTTGATAGTATGAGTAATTTTCTTTCGAGGGATCGCATAGGGCATGTTCGCTAGACCTTCGACAGATGTTCTGTCGATCCCGCTAGAAACATCAGCACCTAGATCCTTTAATATAGAGTGAGTAACTGAATGATTCGTGTATGCAGTAAGCTGTTTATCAAGATCAAAACCGGCTTTAAATCGCATAGCCGCCATAGGGCGATAAGCACCCGCTTTCATATCTTCCTCTCGACTCCAGATCATTTGCACTGGCTGGCCGACTTTCTTGGCAATCTTAGTCGCCTCAATCACAAAATCGTTACTAGATCGTCTCCCGAAACCACCTCCTAAAAAACAATTGTGTACATGGATATTTTCATGTGCAACTCCTGCCTCCTTCGCAACCGCATTGAGTACTGATTCTGGATTCTGCATGCCTGCCCAAATATCAACTCGGCTCTTTTCTACGCTAACGGTGCAATTAAGTGGCTCCATACATGCATGAGCCAAATACGGTACAAAATAGTCAGACTGAATTATTTTTTCAGAAGACTCTAGGGCTTCCTTCGTATCTCCGCGTTCAAGCACAATCGTTCCTTCATTTGCCAGTGCCGCTGAATATTCATTTCTAAAAGTATCACTATAGGTTTTCCCTTCATCCCCGATGTTCCACTGTACGGGCAGCCTATCCACTGCAGTTTTTGCCTGCCAATAAGTCTTAGCGACAATCGCAATCCCCGACTTCAATTTAATCCCCTGTAATACACCGGGCATATTTCGTACTGCATTGAAGCGATAACTGCGTAGCGTTCCACCTTGCACAGGGCAATGCACTACAGCTGCATAAACCATATTAGGTCTACGCACATCGATACTAAAGACTGCAGACCCATCCACTTTTGGTGGAGTATCTAGACGCTTTTTAGGTAATCCTAGCAATTTGAATTCTTCTGGGGTTTTTATCCTAACCCCGGAAACAGAGATTTTTGCCGCGGCATTCGCCAGCGCTCCATAAGAGACAGATCGACCTGAGGGTTTATGATGAATTTTTCCATAATCAGCGTAGCATTCTGATTTATCAACTAACCATTTTTCCGCAGCGGCTTTTATTAACTTTTCTCTGGCTTCAGCACCTGCCATTTGCAAATATGGCCTAGAATGTCGGACAGCCCTACTTCCACCGGTCCCCATTCTTTGATAGGCACCTTCCTCGCGTATTGTTCGATTTGCACTGGCATATTCTGCACGTACCGTACGCCAATCAGCTTCTAGTTCTTCCGCTACAATCATGGGTAATGCGGTAAACACCCCCTGTCCCATTTCTGCCTGGGCTACTCTTATGGTAATCGTGTCATCTGGTTCAATTGCGAGCCACGCATTTATTTCTCCTTGATTCAGGTCGAAAGGTTCAAAAGGTCGCACCTTAGCCTGGGTTGCAGGAATCATCCCAGGAATATGAAAAGCAATAACAAGCCCTGTACTAACTGATACGCTCTTCTTTAGAAATTCTCTACGTGTCTTATCGATACTCATCTTATTCGCCTCCCTTTGCAGCCACTTTATGTATGGCGCGCCGAATTCTTTGATAAGTGCCGCAACGACATATATTTGTCATAGCACGATCGATCTCCTCATCACTCGGATTGGCATTGTTTTCAAGAAGGGTAACTGCCGTCATTATCTGTCCAGACTGACAATAACCACATTGAGGCACATCTTCTTCTATCCATGCTTTCTGAACTGGATGACTAGCATCTTCTGAGAGCCCCTCAATGGTCACGATTTTAAACTGCTCAACCTGAGAAACTGGTATTGAGCAAGATCGCACAGCCTGACCATTCATGTGAACCGTGCAGGCGCCGCATTGAGAAATACCACATCCATATTTTGTCCCCGTCAGATTAAGATTATCTCTCAACACCCACAATAAGGGAGTTGATGGATCGACATTCAATTCATACTGTTGGCCATTAACATTTATCTTAACCATAACTGCCTCTTTCTATATTGAAAGGATATTCAAGGCCCATCATCAAATTGGATAGGCTCCTAGTTCCTAGGGTAGCAAAGAAAAATATCTGATACCATGCGGGCTTGATTAGGAGGGATTTAACTTTGGATGACATCATCATTGAATGGTTAAGAGCCCATCAAGAATACGCCCTAATTATCATTCCGCTTATCGCATTCTCAGAGGCATGTCTAGGCATCGGCCTTTTTATCTCAGGTGTTATTCTCTTATCCGTTTGTACCATTATGTATACTGAAAACATTGCTACCCTGCCCCAAATGTTGCCTTTGGCCTTTTTGGGAGCCGTGATTGCTGATCACAGCGGGTACTATATCGGTCGATGGCTTGGACCCCGTTTCCATCACACTCAATTCGCAATCAAAAGGAAGAAGACTTTAGATAAAGCTGAGTCCCTTTTTCTGCGTTTTGGTGAGTTCGCAATAGTTTTTGGCCGTTTGATGACAGCAATAAGAAGTATTGTTCCATTGCTTACTGGGGTTAGCGGCTTATCCCCACTTCGTTATACCTTATTCGACCTATTAGCCTGCACAATATGGACAATAGGCCTCGGATTGTTAGTAGTAGGAATAGATAATCTAGTCTCTTAACCTTTTTGGTTTTCCGTAGAGATCCTGAGGCGTCAGAAGACCAATATGCTCTGCTAAACTGGGTGCAATATCCACGGTGTGAGCCTTACCCGCAATATGTCCCGGCTTAATTTGCCAACCGTAATACATCAATGGCACGTCTCTATCATAGTGATAAATCGACCCATGGGTTGTGCCCTTCCCTAATGTCACAACACAGCTTTCATGTAACTGTAATAATATATCTGGGCTGTTCTTCGGACTAAGGGAATTTCTTAACAGGCGTGATTCTTCGTTTGTTCCTGCCAAGATTTCTTTCTGAGTCCAGACATTCCTCACGATATCTATCTCTGATAGAGAATCATGTAAAGTTTCAATCACATTCGAGAGTTCAAGCCCTTCTCTATCGATATAGTCTCGGCTAAAGCTGAAACCGGTTCCACCGAATTGAATGAGCTCAGACGGCCTATCAAAGGGACCGGTAAAGTGCCAATAAGTGGATGCTAATGCTCTTAGGAACAAAGGCCATGCAGCAATCCTGCCCTGTTCTGGGCAATTGTTTGTCCCCATTTCGCTTGCGTATTCCGGTAGCTCAGCCACGCCATGATCAGCAGTCAAAACAATAAGTAAATTGTCCTTGCCAAGCGTGCGTTCTAAGTCAGATACAAATTCACTCAACAAATGATCAATATTATCAAGGGTATCTTCAGATTCTGCACTTCTAGGACCATATTGATGACCTACTAAGTCAATTGCTGACAGGGCCAAAATGAGCAGGTCGGGGTGTTCGCCCCCACCCAAATGCTCTTCCTCAATAATTATTTTTGCCAGCTGAAGAGTTTGAGTATCAATGACGGGGGACTTATAAATTTGATCAAAGACATTCGATTCATCATCGCTTTTCGCAGGTTTAGCGAGAGGATGTCCGCTAAAGCGGTTTAAAGCTTCTACCTCCCCTTCATAGTCATCTTCGCGGTAACTTCCTTCGCCATGAATCCAAGTATCAGGCGTGTCTTTTAGATATCCATCAATAAGCGGATTTTGACCATTGAAGCGCTGTACATAAACTGGCAATTCCTTTGTGTAAAATCGACTAGATGTAAAATATCCATTTTTTGCGTCATACCAAAAGACACCATCTGCCTTGTGACCAGCCATTGTGATGGTAGCACGATCCTTACCTCCAACTGAGAATACACGTGAGTCAGGATATGACTGTTTAAGCCATTCTCCGAAGGTACTGGCTTTCATACTATTCGGTGAACGATTTACGTCTTGTCCGAATACCTTATAATTATCATCAAGATCATCGACGCAGTAGCGCATATTAAAATTCTCATCTATATAGGTATTTCCGGGAATACCGATAGGTCCTGGTGGCATGCCTGTTAATATTGTCGCGTGCCCACCACAGGTTGTACTGATGCCGTGATCTAGTGAAGCTTCGGTATAGACTCTCCCTTCCCGATAGAGCTTGCCAAGAAAACCGGGCAAAGCCTCTGTGATTCGATCACGACGAAGCTGGTCTACCGAGATGACAACAATCAGTTTTGGTTGATCTCTCTCGTCTATATCCTGAAGGCCAGACCGCCCAGGTCGACCCGCAGCAGCTCAAGCAACTGATCAGCGAAGACGGCAAGGTCGACCAGTACGCGCTCAAGACCTTGATCGAAACCAGCACCGGCCACCAGCTGCCGCTGGACGATCCGCGCCTGATCCAGCACAGCGGCAGCGCCGAGCAACTGGCCGCCTACGGTCTGCGCCCGGCTGCCTGAGCTCATGCACAACCCGCAGCACGCCAGGCTGATGCGCCTGGCCACCCGGGCAGCGCTGACGGTGGCGCTGACCCTGGTGCTGGCCAAGGCGATTGC
>JAESSY010000078.1 GCA_016763855.1 Pseudomonadales bacterium | reverse complement strand
TTCGACTGTTTGAGCAACATTCATGCCCCCGATTGCGGTAGCAACTACTTGCTGGATGTCAGCAATGTTGAGGCCATATCTCGCCGCTTTTTCCCGTTGGATGTCGACTTTGATATATCGTCCCCCCGCAACCCTTTCAGAGTAGACTGAAGCGGTACCAGGAACGGGTTTAAGAATCGATTCCAACTGCAAGCCTATGTCTTGAATGACTGACAATTCAGGGCCGGAAATTTTGATACCAACAGGGGTTTTAATTCCCGTGGCCAACATATCAATACGTGTTTTGATCGGCATAACCCACGCATTGGTGACACCCGGTAATTTAACTAAAGCATCCAGTTCTTTTTTAAGGGACTCAGTCGTCACTCCTTCCCTCCATTGATCTCGGGGCTTCAATTGAATGAAAGTCTCAATCATCGTCAGAGGGGCAGGGTCGGTCGCTGTTTCTGCTCTACCCACTTTTCCGAAAACCGTTTTTACTTCTGGTACAGACTTAATTAACTTGTCAGTTTGTTGCAGCAGCTCTCTAGCCTTACCAATGGAAATGCCGGGATAGGTGGTCGGCATATACATCAGGTCACCTTCATCGAGTGGGGGAATAAATTCGCTGCCAATTTTGTCCAGTGGCCAAAACCCTATCACTAAAACCAAGATAGCACTCCCAAGCGTAATCTTTGGATAATGCAATATGACATTAAGAATAGGTTTGTAAGCTGCAGTGAGTGTGCGGCTAATGGGATTTCTATTCTCCGGCATGACTTTTCCTCGAATAAAATATCCCATTAATACAGGTACTAAGGTAATCGCGATGATGGCGGATGCAGCCATGGCATAGGTCTTTGTATAAGCCAAGGGCGAAAACATCCTCCCTTCCTGTGCTTCAAGCGCAAGTACGGGTACAAAGCTAATCGTTATGATCAGTAAACTAAAGAATAAAGCCGGGCCCACTTCACTGGCCGCGTCCGCAACGATTTGCCAACGGTTCTCATCAGTGAGAGGTGTTTCCTCCATGTGTTTATGCATGTTCTCAATCATGACAATGGCGCCGTCTATCATTACGCCCATGGCAATTGCGATTCCTCCTAATGACATTATATTGGCATTGAGTCCCTGCCAGTGCATTAGAATAAAAGCAGCAAGGATGCCGACAGGTAAGCTCACGATGGCGACGAGAGATGACCTAAAATGGAAGAGAAAGACGAAGCAAACTAATGCAACCATGCCTAATTCTTTTAATAATGTGATCCATAAATTACTCACTGCACGTTCTATTAAGGCACTACGATCATAGACAGTAATGACTTCCACGCCTTCAGGTAATCCTTTTTTTAGCTCTTCGAGTTTAGTCTTGACCCCATCGATAACATGCTGGGCATTCTCACCAAATCGCATGACGATAATACCGCCGACAACTTCGCCTTCGCCATTAAGTTCAGCAATCCCTCTACGCATTTGAGGTCCTATTCCGATATCAGCAAGGTCTTTTAATAGCAGTGGAGTACCATTGTTGTTTACGCCAAGGGGAATATTGCCGAGGTCTTCTTTATTCTTAATATAGCCTGATACTCTGACCATATACTCAGCTTCTGCGAGTTCGATGACAGATGCACCAATCTCTTGATTCCCTTGTTTAATGGCCATCTGAATGTGGGATAGGGGTATACCAAAAGCACGTAGTTTGTCCGGGTCGATACGTACCTGATATTGTTTAACCATCCCCCCCAGTGCGCTCACCTCAGAAACACCGGGAACTGTTTGCAATTCAAATTTTAGGAACCAATCCTGGATGCTACGTAATTGACTAAGGTCATGTTTGCCGGTCTTATCAACTAAGGCATACAGGTAGACCCAACCGACACCCGTCGCATCGGGTCCTAATTGCGGTTTCGCGGCTGCCGGGAGAGAGGGCGCAACCTGGCTAAGGTATTCAAGCACACGGCTTCTTGCCCAATATAAATCAGTGTCTTCATCGAATATGATGTAGACATAGGAATCGCCGAAAAAGGAATACCCCCTCACGGTTACAGCTCCGGGTACTGACAGCATGGCCGTGGTAAGAGGATAGGTAACTTGGTCTTCGACAACCTGAGGTGCTTGGCCAGGATAGCTTGTTTTTATGATCACCTGTACATCGGATAAATCTGGTAGTGCATCCACAGGCGTATTTTTGACAGCGAATAAGCCACCGGCGATGATCATGGCGGTTGCTAATATAACAAAGAAACGATTAACAACGGACCAGCGAATTATGGATTCAATCATGATCTACTCCCTGATTATTGGTTGTTCATGCTGGAAGAAAGTATGTCTGTTATGACAAAATCCCCATCATTGATTTCGAAAGTAAATCGAACACTCATTCCTTCATGCAACGAATCCAAGGAGACATTGTCTGCAACAAGAAAGTCTAATACTGCAGGATCTCTGTTCCATTTCTCGATGGCACCACGACTGATATTGATCATTCTATGGGCTAACATGATGGAGTTAACGACACCGTCAACTGTGGCAGTGTAATCGGAAATGTTTTTTCCTATTTCATTATTTACGGCATAATTCATACGCATAAAATCAGAGGTTTTGCTCGATTCTGAATCCAGTAAAAACTGTGCTGAGGAGACCACTTCATCACCTTGATCAAGGCCATATAGAATTTCAGCGAATTCGTCGTCGTAACGCCCGATTTCAACATCAACAGATTTAAAACGTCCCTTGCCCATAACCAATACAACTCGCTCACCTCTACCTGATCGGATAACCGCCTCCTTTGGGATCATCAAAAGACTTGTATCGCTACTAGCATGAATGATCACCTGTGCAAACATATTTGGTTTCAATAACCTATCTGAATTGTCGAAGCGCAATCGAACCTTCACTGTTCTTGTCATGGCATTTAATGTTGGATAGACGTAGTCAATCTTTCCCTGCCAGTTTTTTCCCGGCAAATAGGATAGGGTCATGGTAACGGGCAGGCCGACACGAACGAGGGAAGCCTGGCGTGCAAAAACCTCTGCCTCTACCCACACTTGATCCAATTTACCAATAGACATCAAGGTAGTACCCGGTTTGACAAAGAATCCTTCTCGAATATTCAGATTGTCAAGAACGCCACTCTGAGGCGCATAGAAAGTTATGCGCTGAGCTACTTTTTTAGTTTCCCTAAGATTTTTGATTGCCTCCAAAGGCAGTTGTAATGCTTTTAGTCTATCCTCTGCCGCTTTAATCAGTCGTTGGTTGTTTCTATCAAGTGCCAACAAAAACTCTTCCTGCGCGTTGACCAAAGCTGGCGAATATATTTCATACAATGGCTGATCTTTTTCGACAGGATCTCCAGCTGCCTTGACATGAAGTTTTTCTATCCAGCCTTCAACCCGAGGATGAATATGTACTAAGAGGTCCTCGTCATACTGAACATAACCCACTGTAGAAATTTTCGAATCTAATTCTCTATAATTTGCAGTTACCGTTCGCACCCCCAGATTATTGACGACTTCAGGTGAAATACTAATGGTACCCACTTCGCTGTTTTCCGAACCTCCATCTGCATAAACAGGGATCAAATCCATACCCATGGGTGACTTCCCTGGTTTGTCTCTGGTATAGTTCGCATCCATGGGTGCCACCCAATAGATAGGTTCTCTCTCACTCGGCATGTCCGCCATCTCTCCATTACCGAGAAAAAACATTCCAAGATAAGTCAACACTGCACCTGTTGTAGCTGCAGCTAAAAGCGTCCATGTATTGATTGACAGATTGTTCATTTGTTTCCTCCTAAGCGATGAGTTGATGCGACTTGCTTTCCGAGCATGTCCTCAGCCTTGGTCATTAAAAAATAATTCAATTGAAAAATAGATTTTTGTTTATCTACATCAATACCTAATGCATCAATGACTGCATTGAGCTCTGCAATGCGAGATCTAATCACTTCAGCGAAATCGCCATCGTCATTGGTGTATGCACTTAAAGACGCCTCAGCCTGGTCATGCATTTGGGGTAATAGCTTTTCTTTGTAGAGCACTTTTCTTTCATTTAAACGAATTAATTTGGAATGGTTTGCTTTAAAAGATGACATAAGGTTTCTAATCAGTAACCGTCTTTCAGTTTCGACTGCGGCAGAGCTTGATACTGCCGCACTGAGCTGTTTGTCTTGCCTATTGGCTGTAAAGAAAGGTAAATCGATTGTGACACCCAGAGAGAATAGGTTAGATCGCTCACCACCGATTTCAGGATTAGCGCGATAGCCGTAGCTGGCATTGAGCCCCCACTCAGGTTTGTAGTTTTGTTTCGCTAAATCTATCCCGCTCATACTGGCTTTTATTTTTTGATCTATCGCCATAACAGCAGGATGTTGTGCCAGATAGCGGTAGAGTACTTGGGGTGATACAGCTTGCTCCTCTGTAAACAGCGATTCGTTTAATAATTGAATATTGGGTAAACCCTGCTTTAGCTTGGGTAATTTTTTTAATTGGTATTGATACGGTCCGCCTTGGTAATCATTTAACAATTCGGAGAGTCGCTGCTGAAATACCTCTTTTTGTTGTTTCAACATTGTAAGACGATCATCTAGGCGTGTAAGTTCTAATTGAGCTCGCACGATATCTTGTTGGCGCGTCTTGCCTATCGTTGAGGCGTAACTCGCCTGAGCGATATCTGCCAACTGCTCAAATAAGGCGCGGTCGTTTTCAATCAAGTTGATACTTTCCTGGGCCTTGTAAGCATCAAGCCAGAGCTTCGCGGCTATTACGCTGACCTTGGCCTTCCTGTTTTCGCGTTGATAGGGATATTGACTGCCCATGAGTACAAGTTGTTCTCTTTTTAGCTCACGGCTTCGACCTCGTGGAAACATTTGTGATAGGCCAAATTTCAATTGAGTCATCCGCTCTTGACGAAAATCAAAACTGTCTGTGGCTATATTTGCCAGCCCAAAGGAAACCTTCGGATCGGGTAAATTACCGGCTACTGTACTCATGGCTTCAATAGCATCCTGTTGATGTTGATTGCCTATCAACCAGGGATCGTTGTTTTGGGCGGATAGAATTGCTTTTTCTAAACTAAGTGGTGATGGCATTTCCGCGGATACGGTGAATGTAGAAAATAATATCAGAGCATATTTTAGCCAGCTGAAAATTAGGTTTCGATCTTGTGAATGCTGATTTATAAAGTGATTAATCATAGTGCCCTCAACCAGGGTAATGTCCTTGGATCATTTTAATGCCGTGGACAAAGCTTGTTTCCTTCAGTCTTGCGTTATCAAGATTGAAAGGTGCAGCAGATCAAATTCTGGGAATTTTCATTCCCAAGACTAGAATCTAGCGGATAACAGACGGAGCTGTCTTGTGGTTAAGTTTGGATGGGGGGATGAAATATTTTGCCTTGAACGGCATTGGGGATAGAACTGAGGTAAAAGCCTATAGGGTTGGCTGAAGTTAACTTAGGGGTATTTGACTCAGAATCGAGGAGGACATAGTAAGAGCCGCAACTCATCTCACATAGACAACCATGATCGCAGCAATCCATTGATGTAGCACTCATGTCCATAGCAGCCATATCGTGTTGGCTATGATCCATAGTATCGTTTGGCATATCCATTTCACAGGGCATGTTGGCTACAGCAAGCTGGCTATTAACAAGCATGAATGTCAGCAAGATGATTCGAAAAATATGTGGGCTAAATCTTTCCATTATTTTTTTAAGTAACAATTCTGTGTCGAATAGTTGTTCTGTTTCTCTTTAGGTTAACTTTTCTCTGTACGGTAGGATAAAACATTCTGAAAAAAGTTCAATCTATTTTAACGGCGTGCGTTTATCTTCTTGGTTAGGATTAGGGAGATGTATAGAGAGTGTAGAATGTAGAGCGTAGCGGCACACTCATTACTGCTGGTACTTTTGAGTTGTTATTAATGTCGCCATGATTGATCGATATATAAGGATCTGAAAAGAAAATACAGCAGCAATTGAAAGTAATTGCTGCTGTAGACAGTACCAAAAGGATCCGGTGAAGTTAGCTCGGCTCCGTGGTACACAGGGAGTTCTTGATAAAGCTTCTCGGCTAAAGAAGGGGGCTGCGACTAATTCTTGGCGACAATCTCGTTGCCATTTGAATAGGTCAGTGTGCCATCGCGTGCAACAATACAAAGTGCCGTAAATCTGTCACCGTTGGTATTAACTTTGACCTTGACTTCGATATTGCCTTTTTTCTTTCTGATTTTCTTTAACTTGATATTAGCCTGGCCATCATGCAATTCACTTACGTGGGATTTGCAGGCGTTGTAGGCGTCATTTTGTGAGCTAGCAGAGGCGGTGTTTGCACTAAGGCCAAATACTGTGATCGTTGCTAATGTAACGAAATGCTTCAATTTCATGTCTGTCTCTCCTATGAGGTGAGTCTGTTCAGAAAACTGGCTTGAAAACTGAATCAGACCGGATCTTCGACAAAATCCTAGGCTCTATGTGAGCGATGAACACATTATAAGTATTAAGTACTCACTGACAACATCAAAGAAGAATATGACTTATAGGTATCACTAGATAAATACACTTAGCTATAGCGCGATTCCGTTACAGCATCGGTATCGCCGCTTTCTACCTGCGCTGTAGAAAGTTTAAGATCCTCTAAATAGGTATCTGTGACGGTCAAATGAAAGGGAGACAACATGAGGTGCAAGGCTTTGGGTTCTGTGGTCAGGCTGGTAACCCATCCTCTCAGAAACATCTGCTTATATATGGCAAATATACTCAGAGTCGGATGACTAAAAGCAACGATTCCTAATACTGGATGGCCCAATATCTCAAAACCCAGCTCAGACGCCCCTTTTTCAATAATTTCACGGGCATCGCAGACGGCCTTTTGCTTTGCTTTGTAACCATCAATTCCCAAAAAGTTCATGATGGCCCAGGCTGCTGATATCGCCCCGCCAGGTCTAGTACCTGCCAGTGTTGGTGTAACCATTCGCCCACCGGGCCAATTCTTACAGTCAAATACCATATGTTGTTTAAGCGCTTCTGTCCTAAATAGCACGGTAGATGCCCCTTTGGCGCAGTAACCGTATTTGTGCAAGTCCGCAGAGATGGATTTAACCCCTGTTACACTGAAATCGAAATCAGGGATGTTGATGCCATTCATTCTGACAAAAGGAGCAATGTAACCTCCGACACAAGCGTCGACGTGTAACCAGAGGTTCTTTTCTTCCGCTATTTTCCCCAGCGCAATGATGGGATCAATAAGCCCGTAGGGGAAACTAGGCGCCGAGCCAACTAACATGATGGTGTGGTCATCTACGGCCTTCGCCATGGCGTCAACGTCTGCAAGATAGTCTGTTCCGATTGGAATTCGCCGAACTTCGAGCTCCATTAACATTGAAGCCTTATCAAATGCGGGATGGGCAGAGTAAGGAATGACGATATTGAGTTGTCCCACAAGGTGTTTCTCATTTCTGGCGAGATCTCTTGCAGCCTTAATTGCCATTGTAATGGAATCAGTTCCACCGGATGTAATGGTTCCGCAGGAGCCTTCAGGTCCATGGAGGAGAGATAAGGCCATGGCGATAACCTCTTGCTCCATTTGATTCAGGGAAGGGAAAGCAGCTGGACCCAGACCATTTTCAGACATATAAAGCGTGTAGGCTTTCTTTTGAACTTCGGTTACTTCTTCGCCAGCATTAAATACATATACTGCAGTTTTGCCTTCTCGCCACTTGGCGTCGCCTTCTCCCCGAGCCAACATTTCTTTTTCAAGTGAATCCCAATTTTTCCCTGCTTTAGGCATCATCATTAGTTTTGTTCTCCATTTCTCATTCCATCCCATCATACGCGATAAGAACCGCTTAATTGAATAGCTTACTTACCTTTGAAGGGTTTTCTCGATATGCTTGGGATAGTTTCTTTGTTTTTTAAGAAACGCACCAACAGAATAATTTTCCCTGAAATCAATAAAAGGAAGTGTCTTGCACCCATTAATTAGCTTACCCCGACAACCCTCAAATGTGGATTGGCCAACAGAACATTGGGCGCGATCCTCTTTGGCTCAGGTTAGTCCCGTAGCAGATCAGCTCTTTGATTTAACGCCAGCTCAAGGCGTCACTTATGGACTTTTAGTCGTAAAAAGCGGTGAGCTTATATATGAACGTTATGATGCAGGGGCGAATCCGATATATTTGCAATACTCGTGGTCAATGGGGAAAAGTATTGTTCAAGCGCTGGTTGGTATTCTTGTAAAGCAGGGTAAATTGGATATTAATGCCGTCGCTGATGTGCCTGAATGGCAAAATGATAGCAGAAAGGAGATAACACTCGATCAGTTGCTACGAATGTCAAGTGGGCTTAAATTTAACGAAGACTATGTAGATGGCGCCGCATCCGATGTTATACCCATGTTGCAGTTTGAAGGCAGGCACGATACGGGTGCTTTTGCTGCAAACATGCCTTTGGTTCATGAGCCGGGATCGACCTGGTCTTATGCCAGTGGTAGCACGAATATTATTTGTCGTATTCTCAAAGAAGTTGTTGGAGGTGGCGCCTCAGGTATGTTGCGGTTTATGAATGATGAATTGTTTGAACCGATCGGCATGCGGACAGCAACACCCAAATTTGATACCTCGGGTACTTTTATCGGTTCTTCATTTTTGTTTGCGACGCCACAGGATTTCGCTCGCTTTGGACTGCTTTATCTGCGAGATGGGGTTTGGGACGGAAAAGAGATTCTGCCTAAAGGGTGGGTAGACTATGCAAGAACGCCCACATACCATGATAACGAGTACGCTTACGGCGCACATTGGTGGCAGCGGCCAGATAATCTAGATTGGTTCTATTGCGGTGGTTACGACGGACAAAGAATTTTATGTGTGCCGGATAAAGATGTTGTTATCGTCAGATGTGGTAGGACTACGATAGATGAGATGCCGTATATCAGCGAAAAGTTATACGAAATTGTAGGCTCAATTTGAGAAGGCTATCAGTCAACAAAGCTATCGCCCAATAAAATTGCCTGGCCTGCGTTCAGCAACAGATTGGATACCTTCTTTGTGGTCTTCGGTTTTTTGCAGATAAAATTGTTCTTTCCCCTCAATGTCGGTTGCACTTTTGATGGCTTCTGCCAAGCCAGGCCGCATTTGCTCTCTCAGAGAAAGTAGGGCGAGAGGGGCACTGGTCGCTATTTCTGTTGCCAGATTGATGGCTTCTTCCCTTAATTTGTCATCCTCTGCAAAGACATCCCCGAGACCCCATTCATAGGCTGTTTCTCCTTTAATTCTCCTGCCTGTCATAAAAAGCAAATTGGCTTTCTGTATCCCGATTAAGCGGGGCAGCGTATGTGTTAAACCAAAGCCAGGTGTAAACCCTAGTTTGAGGAAATTAGCGGTCATCCTTGTGCCCGGGCTGACAATCCTAAAATCTGCCATCAGAGCAAGTCCAAATCCACCACCGACAGCAGCACCTTGAACTGCGGCAATAACGGGCTTCTTGCAGGAAAACAATCGTATGGCTTCTGTATAGATGGGGTTAGGTGAATCTGCTGACTGTTGAATTATACTATTTGAACGACCAAAATTCGCCCCTGCGCAAAAGTGTTTGCCTTCTGAGCAGAGAACAATACTTCTACAATCCGTAGACTTGTCCAGATCATCAAAGCAGTCCGCGAGATCTTTGATGAGTTCGAAATCAAAAAAATTGCTGGGTGGGCGACTAATTTCGCACTGTACAACAAAGTTATCGAGTTGGGTTGTTATAATGTCGCCGTAGTTATTTTTCATATCGATCCTAGCCGAACAAATCTGGTTGTTCCTTGGTTATAACATCGTACAACGGCTTAAAACTAAATTGCCCCGCCAATGGGCTGCCGACAGTTCCGTGGGTTTTTTCTGCAGTGGCATCATCAATAATAATGGGTTTCCCCGCGGCCTCTGCTAACAATTGAGCCTGACAAGATCTTTCCATGGTGATAAACCACCAGACTGCCTCGTCCACTGTGTTGCCTACGGTGAGTAAACCATGATTTTGAAGAATAGCTGCCTTTTTATGTCCGAGAGCAGTTGCTATTTTTTTACCTTCTTCCAATTCAAGCACAACACCGTTGAATTCACTAAAGAGTACATGGTCATTATAAAATGCACAGGCATCTTGGGTTATCGGGTCGAGAAGTCTCCCTAGACTGGACCAGGCTTTACCATTCAGAGAGTGACTGTGGGCTGCGGCAGTAACGTGGGGTAGTTCCCTATGGATTTGAGAATGGATCGCAAATGCGGCGCCATTTAACAACCCGCTACCTTCTACGATCTCACCATCGTGATTGACAAGGATTAGGTCAGATACGCTAATTTGCTTGAAGGACACCCCAAATGGGTTGACCCAGAAGTGATCTGTACGTTCAGGATCGCGGACGGTAATATGTCCGGCTACGCCTTCATCAAAACCAAATCGACCAAAAAGGCGAAATGCTGCAGCTAGTTTTTGTTTTCGCTCAAGGCGGATTGCCTCAAGGTTTTCCCCTTCAGCTGAAAGGAAATCCTCTACTTCGCTTTTTTCGGACATTTTCTGCCTCAACCGAGTACTGATAAGCTAGTGATCATATCACCTAAATGTGGGCTAGTAGCCCTTTCGTTTATGCGGCGTCGTTTAGGGTGAATGATCCGGGAATGATTTGTACTAATATAAGGTCATATTTGATAACGCATTCAATCGAGAGAATTATGTTAAAAGCCATCTTTAGTTTTGTGCTGATCATCATGCTATTTTCACACACTTTGGCAGTTCGAGCGGATACTGCAATATTTGCTGGTGGCTGTTTTTGGTGTGTTGAAGCACTATACCAAGAGGTAGAGGGTGTTACTGGAGCTGTATCGGGGTTTACGGGCGGTATCTTGAAAAACCCAACCTATAGTGGGAACCACCGTGGGCATTATGAAGCTGTAAAAGTGACCTATAATCCTGAAATAGTAACTTATGAAGAGTTATTGGTTTTATTTTGGGTGAATATAGATCCCTTTAATAACAAAGGACAGTTTTGTGATCGTGGACCTAGTTATCGAAGTGCGATTTTTACATCGGATGAAGAAGAATTAAAATTAGCCTCTGAGGGTAAAGAAAAAATTAAGGCCAAATTTAAATTGGATGTCTATACAGAAATATTAAAGACATCTCGATTTTATCCCGTGGAAAGGGGGCATCAGGATTACTATCTAAAAAACCCCTTTCGCTACAAAATTTATCGACAAGGTTGTGGGCGAGATAAGAGATTGAAAGAAATTTGGGGGAGTGCAGCGAAGCGTTAAATGTTTAGTAGGGCAAAAAAACTGCCCTACTAAACATTTCTAATCAGCTATCTATTCAAAAGAACGAGGAACAGGTCCTGGCCCTTTAGGCCAGTGCTCAAAATTCTCCAGTACGGATTTACCCACATCTGCCACTGACCATGCGTCATCCGCATTGTCTTTCATCGCGAGAGAATGTGATTGCCATGAAAGCAATTGAACATTGTTTCCCTGGACTAAAAAGGTTCTACCGCTGACATCTTTCGCTTCATCGCTGCCTAACCAAACGACGATTGGAGAAACTTTCTCTGCTGAGAGTAGCTCTTCCATATTCTGCCCTTGAGGGAAGATATCATCAGTCAATCTGGACCAAGCAACAGGCGCTAGTATATTCACTCTGATTTTACTTTTAATGCCTTCCTGAAACAAACAACGTGCAAAACCTGCAATACCTGCTTTTGCAGCGCCGTAGTTTGTTTGTCCGAAATTACCGATTAAGCCTGAAGTAGAAGATGTTACAACGATGGAGCCGCCTTCACCTTGTTCGATCATTTGATCGTATGCCGCTTTAACCGTGAGATAGGTACCCCTCAGGTGAACGTCAATAACGATATCCCACATTTCATTTGTCATTTTCTTAAATGATTTGTCTCGTAGAATACCGGCATTGGCTATGATGAAATCGATTTTGCCAAAAGAATCCACGGCACTTTGTACCATTGCTTTTGCGTCATCTTCATTGGTGACATTCCCGTAATTTGCGACTGCCTTTCCTCCGGCGGCCTTAATCTTCTCAACCACAACGTCGGCCATGCTAGCGCTGGCACCTGATCCATCTCTCGCTCCACCAAGATCATTGACTACGACAGCTGCACCTTCTTTTGCTAGTAATAAGGCATGAGATTCCCCTAAACCACCACCGGCTCCCGTGACGAGTGCGACCTTGCCATCTAGTAAACCCATAATTTCTGCTCCTATAATTAGTAAATTCGTAAGGGTGAAAAATCGACTCGCAGTAAATCACACAAATTAAGACAAAACTAGGGAGGATATGTTTAGGGGAGGGAGATGGATAAATTTTTCTTAGCAAAAACATATTGGTGTTGTTCTTTAGCCCAGCCATAAAAACCTGCATTAAGGGCTTCTTCTTCAAAATCTCGCCAGTCGTCTCCGTAATGCATGAGAACTATTTTGGATTTTAATTTTGCGGGTAGGGTTTTTAGTTCATTGAGCGATGCGTGTACACCGCCGGTGAACAATTGGCAGTCATGAAAAATCACATCGAAATCATAGAGCGCGTCAAAAGAGGTGAGTAAATCAAGATCGAACCTTGTATCGGATGTATACAAAATACGATCATCAATGATGGTGCCGACACTCCAAAAAGATTCTTTCCATGTTGGCGCATCATCTGGGAAATGCATTGTCCTAGGCATCTTTACATTAATGCTGCCTATCTGGGTTTCCCAGGTTTCACGAGGAGAGGATTTGTTCAGGGATGGACGTATTGTGTCCCAGAGATCTTCAAAAGTAAGGGGTGTACTTTCACTCATTTCTGAACCACCTCGAAGGGACTGCTCCCAGAGAATTTTTTGGTATGCTTCGTTAATGACCATTCTTGGTTTTTTCTGTGATACATAACGGCCAAATAACTGAACTTCTTCAAGGCCACCGATATGATCAGCATGGCTGTGAGTAATGAGGAAATTCTCGATTTGAGAGATTGAAAGATTCTTATCGTGTAGGGATTGCGAGCATTTACTCCCGCAGTCGATCAGGATGTGATCGTTTCCTTTAACGATGAGGAGGTTGTTTTGGCCAAGGGTTTTGGCAAATGCGGCACCTGTACCGATAAAATAGAGACTTAAGTTGCCTGAATTTTTCAGGCAGACTTCGCCTACTTTCTCAGTGGAAAATTTGACGTTCTCCATTAATTCCAAGGGCACGGCAACCATAAATCAGGGTCAGTTCTATTAGATACAGTGATTCTGATGGCTTTGCAACGAATATAGTGTGATGCAATTCACACTTTTGGTGAATAAATATGTAGATTGCAGCATTACTAGTCAAAACGTGCATATTAAGAGCGAAATTAACTTAACTTACTGTCTTACTAAGGTAAATATCTTAACTGATAAGGTGTTGAACATGAAACTATATGATTTTCTAGGTGCGCCCAATCCACGCCGAGTAAAAATATTCGCAGCAGAAAAAGGCATCGAATTAGACCTAGTTGATTGCAATATGCGGAAAGGCGAGCATAAAACGGCTTCTTTTCTGATGAAAAACCCGAGTGGTAAAATTCCGGTTCTGGAGCTAGATGACGGCCGATGTATTCCAGAGTCCGTTGCGATCCGTCGTTATTTGGAAGCGCTTACGCCTGAACCAAATTTGTTTGGCAAAGATGCCTATGAATTGGCATTTGTTGAATCGAGGAATCGGCAAATTGAGCTAGAGTTGTGGACTCAAATTGGGACATCGTGGATTAATGGTCCTGTTGTTGCTCAAATGAGGAAGTTCAAGCAGATACCTGATGCTAAAATAGCCAGTGACAAGAATGTGCAGCGTTACTACGAAAGGCTGGATAACGAGTTTTCAAGTTGTGAATATGTCGCTGGTAGTCGTTTTACGATTGCCGACATCACCCTATTGACTGCAATAGATTTTGCGGCTGCACTTGTCAATCTTAAACCCGATTCAGCCCTTTCTCATCTTGAGCGGTGGCATGCAAATGTTTCGAAGAGGCCAGGGTGTTCTGTTGTATAAAGTGTTCTGTAGCATAAATAATATTTCTATCAGAAAAGAATAATTTAAGAGAAAAGGAGAGGAAATTGTTAAAGGTATTTGAAGAAGCTAAAAATATTCTTCCTGAAGTGATAGATCTTCGGCGAAAAATTCACAAGAGACCTGAACTCGGAAATAATCTTCCTGAGACAACAGCTGCTGTCCTTGATTCGCTTAAGGAGCTAGACCTTGAAATTCGCCTTAGTGAAGATACCACAAGTATCGTTGCGACATTACAGGGTGAGAAAAAGGGAAGTGAAGAAAGGAAAAGGATTTTATTGAGAGGTGATATGGATGCATTGCCGATGCCAGAAGATAACGATCTCTCCTATGCTTCTGTCTACAACGGCAAGATGCATGCTTGTGGTCATGATGCTCATACAGCAATGTTAATGGGTGCCGCGAAATTATTACACAGCCATCGCGAAGAAATATCAGGAACCGTTGATTTTTTCTTTCAAACTGGGGAAGAAGGATACTTTGGGGCGAAGGTTGTTCTTGATGAAGGGATGTTTGAAGCTCCTCATTCTCCTGACGCGGTATTTGCCATGCATATCACGCCATTACTTGAGACTGGAAAATTTACCGCAAAGCCAGGCCCTTTTATGGCAGCAGCCGATTTTTGGGAGGTTACAATAAGGGGGAAGGGTGGTCATGCCTCTATGCCTCATGATTGTTTGGATCCTATCCCTGTTGCCTGTGAATTTGCTCAGGCTCTTAATAGTTTTGTGACAAGAAGAATCAATGCTTTCGATCCTGTCGTTTTGTCTACGACTAAAATAGAAGCAGGTACGACCAATAACGTGATTCCTGAAGTTGCCATAATTACCGGCACCCTAAGATCAACTTCTGAAAAATCTAGAGCGAAGGCACAAGAGGGGATTCGGAGAATGGCTTTGAAAATTGCAGAGGCTCATGAAATGGAAGCCGATGTGACTATATCCATTGGTTATCCGGTTACTGTGAACGATCCAAAATTTACAGGTTTCGCTCGCCTAACGATCGAAGAGATGTTTGGCGAGGAAGCTTATCTACCGATGAAATCACCTGTGATGGCTGCGGAGGACTTTTCCTATTTGTTAGAGCGGTGGCCCGGCGCCATGGTGTTTCTAGGTGTGAAACCAGAAGATCCGTTACTCGCAGCACCCTGTCATTCAAACAGGATGATATTGAATGAAGAAGGGATGGCCTATGGGGTCGCCTTGCATACTGCAATCGCCTTGAAGTGGCTTTCCTAAATATTAAAGCATGTTATTGCTTTAGTCTTGGTTCTTTAATAAAGGGGTTTAACCGAGTAAGATGCATCAATGACAATCGCACTTTCGAAATCTAGAGCTGTAAAAACCAAAGACATAGAAACCTCTGGTGATTATGATAGCGTTAATCAATTGATTTTACAGGCGCTTGCGGCCATTCGATCGGAGCACTTTGAAGATTATTTTGACTTGTTTACTGATGATGCCGTATGGATGATGCCTTCAAGTAATGAAGATATTCATATTGAGAAAGCACGTAGCTTTTACGGTTTCACAAAGAATTTTTGGTTTGATCAAGAAACCTCAATTGATGAGTTGCGCGTGTCAGATGATCTAGCTTATGTACGGTTAAGCTTTGATGGTTATTTAAGACCTAAAAAAGATAAGGCTTCTCCCCCTTTGAGATCTGTTAGTCGGCATATTTGGATTATGCAAAAACAATTGAATGGGGATTGGAAAATCAGTCGTGATATTTGGAATAACCCTAAGTAATCTTTTCCCAATTACGCAGTTGGTCTGCCCAGTGTTTTTTCTCCAGATTTTTTTAAGCTCGACGTTGGTATATCTGCATTGATAGGCTTGCATTAATAATTTTTCATCGAAAGTTTGCGAATTTCCGCCCGACTTATAGTTATATACAGGATGAATAATAAGAAGAGAGATGTGCTTATCGCGATGGCAGTAGGAGGCGAGCTAATGCTGGCAATAAAACCTGCGGACAATCCTCCCAAGGGGATCATGCTGTAAGTTACGCCGTGAAAACCCATTACGCGGCCACGTAGATGATCCGGAACTCTGAGTTGCAGCACTGTCATTGAGCTGATCATAAACATCGAATTAAATGTTGCTGCTATTAGAATCGAGATAATGGCCAAAAAGAATGCGTGCTTAAATGAATCTCCAAAAGCTGCGATAAAAGCAAACACGAATATACTTAATCCTGCCATTGTTGCGCTTCCTAACATGATATGGCCTAAACGTTTAGAGTCTTGGTAAGACCCGATTAATATTGTGCCGACAACCGCCCCCACTCCAGTGGCAGAAAGCAATAAACCATACCCTTGCTCTCCGGCCTCTAACAAGGATGAAAATGCAGGCATTAGCTGCATGTGGGACATGCCAAAAAACATAGCTGCATAAGATAGGGAAATAAGAATAAGAAAGACCTTATTGTGAATAATAAAGCTAAGACCTTCCTTAACCTGTTCCAAAGTTGATTGTTTTTCTCTTGTCTCGATTACTTTGGGAGATTCAATTTTCAGGCCTGCCATAACGAAAAACATAGATAAAAATCCCAGCGCGCAGAGAGCGAAGACCAGCCAAGTACCAACGAGAGCGATGACAAATCCACCAATCATCGGCATGACCATTCTACTGCTTTGCCAAATTATTGAGTTTAAGGCTACGGCACTCATCATGTCTTCTTTGTTGATGAGGTGAGGAAATATTGCTGCTCTGGTCGGCCAATCAAATCCCGTTATAACCGAGACAACTGCCGCGATAGCGATAACGCCCCAAGGTGTGATGTATGCAGTGGCATCCAATAGTGCTAAAAGTGCCAAGAGAAAAAAGATCGATATTGAAGTTGTCATCAACACGTGCCTTTTATTGATTCTGTCAGCCAAAGCACCACCAAACAATGTCATTAGAATCGTAGGAATTGAAGCAGCAGCACCTAAATAACCCAACATAATAACGGAATCTGTTAGTTCAAAGAGCAGCCAGCCTTGAGCCATAGTTTGTAACATTGTTGCGCCTACAGAAGCAAAGGAACCACTCCAATACCGAAAATAGTCCTTGTGCCGAAGGGCGCTAAGCCTCCCACTAAAGCTGAATCTACTAGTCGTTCCACTCAAGAAAAATGCGTACTCAGATTTAATGAGATGGGATACTATCATGCTGCAGAGAATGCTTAGAAAATTGATTGAGATATTGAATAAACTCTATATAGTCGTCGCTGCTTCTGATTAGAACATAGGTAATGTATGGCCAATCGCGCAGAGATTATTCACAGAAATTTCCCGCAGCGAGTGTTGTCTGGAGATTTACCAAGCTCCTGTGATTTACCTCTCTCTGACTCTGATTTGAGTGCTGCTGAACTAGCCGATTTGTTCGAAACGCAGTTGATGAGCCGGCAACTAGACATTACGAGCAGGCGTTTAAGGGCCAGAGATGAGAGCCATTACACCATCGGGAGCGCTGGGCATGAAGGAAATGCAGTGTTTGGCAAGTGTTTTCGAACTACGGATATGGCCTTTCTGCATTATAGAAGTGGTGCACTCCTCATTCAAAGGAGTAAGCAGGTGCCAGGCCAGACACCGCTTTATGACATGTTGTTATCCTTTGTCGCGTCCAGCGATGATCCGATTTCTGGTGGTCGTCATAAGGTCATGGGAAGTCTAGACCTTCTTGTTCCACCTCAGAGCAGTACCATAGCCAGCCACCTTCCTAAGGCGATGGGGACGGCTCATGCAATTGGCTTGTCTCGTTATATGTCTGATGTAAAAACCGTTATGCCCGTCGATAGTGTTGTGCTGTGCAATTTTGGTGACGCATCAGCGAACCATTCCACGACTCAGGGAGCAATCAATGCAGCTGGCTGGGCTTCCTTTCAATCTTCGCCCATGCCAATTGTTTTTATCTGCGAGGATAATGGCATCGGTATATCAGTATCGACTCCGAAGGGATGGATAGCGGAAAATTTTTCCCAGCGTGCAGGACTTACCTATTTATATTGCGATGGACTCAATCTGTTCGACACCCATCGCGTTACGCTCCATGCAATCGATATTGCTCGAAAGCAACGCAAGCCTGTTTTCCTGCACGTGCGGACTGTTCGCTTAATGGGGCATGCGGGTTCGGATACGGAAACCGGTTATCGCAGTTTGAAAAAAATAGAAGAAATAGAAGCGCAAGATCCCATGCTGCATAGTGCGCGTTTACTGATTGAGAATCAGGTGTTGTCTGTTGGCGATATCGTCGCGCAGCACGCAGAAATAGAAGCTCGGGTGAGTCGAATCGCCGAACAAGTGATTCCACGACCCAAACTTAAGGATGCAAAAGCCATTATGTCTTCAATCGTCCCGTCATTACCTCATACAAAAGGTGAAGAGATGTGGGCATGTAAAAAAGACCTCAATTCAGAGGATAGGTTGAACCTTTTCAAAGGAGAAGAACGTCTACTGAAGAAGCCTCAAGCCATGGCGAGACTCATTAATCTAGCGCTTGCAGAGATTATGCAAACTCACAATGAAGTTGTTACTTTGGGTGAAGATATCGGGCGTAAAGGCGGCGTTTATAGCGTAACAACAGGACTACAGCTTAAGTTTGGACCGGCAAGAGTACTGGACACGCTTTTAGACGAACAAAGTATCCTGGGCATCGCTATGGGCTATGCCCATAACGGTTTTCTGCCAATACCAGAAATTCAATTTTTGGCTTATGTCCATAATGCTGAAGATCAGATTAGGGGCGAAGCAGCAACACTGTCATTTTTTTCTAATGGGCAATTTACCAATCCAATGGTGATCAGAATTGCCGGGCTCGCCTATCAAAAAGGGTTTGGTGGGCATTTTCACAACGATAATTCTTTCAATGTGTTTCGGGATATCCCTAGCATCATGCTTGTGTGTCCCTCAAATGGCCAGGATGCAGTGAGCCTTTTGCGTCGAAGCGTAGAAATTGCAATGCGAGAAAGAAGAATAATAATATTTTTGGAACCAATTGCGCTCTATCAAACCAAGGACTTGCATGAAGCGGGAGATGGGCTCTGGTTATCAAATTATCAGCCCCCAGGAAACGATGTTGTTCAGTACGGTGAATTAGGGGTAAGAGGTGAGGGCAAATCTGTTTGCATACTGAGTTATGGTAATGGGTTTTATCTGAGTTGTCAGGCACAGAAAAAATTAGCAGCGATGGGGATCGAGGCGACAGTGGTTGATTTACGTTGGT